>CAZMLD010000070.1:0-9010 GCA_964566975.1 uncultured Thiotrichaceae bacterium
CAAAAATATCGGTTTTGCAGTAGGTTTTTCCATTCTCGGACAAGCTCCTAGGCAATCAACCGCCCACATCACGCAACTAGCTGTCTGATACCATCATATGCTCTGATTTCCGGTGGCAATACACAGCTAAACAAAACACTGAATACCGATGATAATGACTCTCGTCAAACTGCTCGTCATCAGTTTGCACGGGGTAACTATTCCTTCATTTTACCACCTCACAAAAACATAAAATTTAACTTAAAGCACTTCTGATAAATCAAAAGATAGGGTTAACAGATAGCCCTATGGGATTTCACTGAATCTATAGACTTTACCACCTTGCTGACCGGTAAATAACGCGGCTTTTTCTTTTGTGCCAAAGGGTACGACTTCAGCTGCGCCCATACCGCCAACGAAGTCACTGCCAACCACATACCATGCTTTGTGCGCATCGATCCAGTTATTGAGGCCGGGGACATTCCAGTTGGCATCACTAACAGTCTTAATGTGAATATCGGCATAGCTCATGTCATTAACGTAAATAGCAGCGATATTTTTAGGTTCTTCGGGCGAACGGGTAAAGGCGATTGTTTCGCTTACTGAAGTAAACCACAGCGCTTGCGGTTTATCACTGAGAATTATCTGACCTTTAGGTCCGCCGTGATTGACCACCGTCATCATGCAAAAATAGCCAGTGGCATCACGGGTTAATGTTTGTGCCGGTGGCATTTCACCTGGTTGATTCTTTTCACAGGCAGCTAAAAAAAATATTAACAGCAGAAGGCTAAGTTTATACATAAGATTAAATTTTTAAGTAGTTAAGGAAATTGGTTTGATTACAGTTCACGGCGCTGGAACACCCACAGTGTGGCTATTAATGGTGCAATCACCCAGAGCAGTAAAACCGTGAGCAGTACGGTATTACTCATGCCGGCACTACTGGCAACACCGGCAATGCCTGCTGCTTGGCTTACGCCTTCAAACATGCTTAAGTTAAGAATACGGTAGCTGTCTGTCGGACTAAATAACATTAATGTTGAAAATAATTGTTGGCTGATTAGCTGTTCTTTATCAATCACCAGCGCACCAAACAATAACAAGCCGTATAACACCACAAGCACTAGCCATAAACCGATAGCTGCGCCTGCTGCTGTCGCTCTTTCTTTGACCAATACGCTAATCAGATAACCCAGGGCGATAAAAATGGTGCCCAGCAGCAGTGAGCTTGCCATCATCGCTACATAAGCTTGCCAGCCTTCGGTGCTGCCACCACTTGCCAGCATTATCAGCATGGCACCACCGTAACCAACAAAAATAGCGACAAACAGAATCAATACATGACCGAGGAATTTGCCGATAATGACTTGCCAACGGGCGACTGGGTAAGTGAGTAACAGCATCATGGTGCCGCGCTCAAATTCACCAACCAGTGCATCGAAAGCTAGCATTAGTGCAATCAATGGAATCAGATAAACACTTAAACTTGCCAGACTGATGACAGTGATGTCCATGGCACTGGCTTTAATTGAGCCGGTGGGGGCAGAGCCTAATAATGACAACGCCAGTGCCAGAGTGCCCAACACAATTATTGCGGCGGCAATCCAGCGATTACGCAGCCCGTCTTTGAATTCTTTGATTGCCAGTATTCCAAGTAAGTGAAACCAAGTCATTTTCATAAGGGTGCGCCTCCCTGCATGAAGTGGCTATAAACCTCATCAAGTTTTGGTGGCTTGATTTGCAGGTCATTAATGACCTCACCAAGCTCGGCAATACGACGAATGAGCGACATTTTTTCACCATTAACGCAAGTAAGACTCAGACTGTGGTTGTTGATGTCGCTGATATTTACTTCTGAACCCAATAATTCGGCAACATGGGGCGCTTCGCCTTCCGTTACTTTTATATGCAAGCGTACCGGTAGCGCAGCGAGTTTGTAGAGTTCATCCAGTGTGCCGCAGGCGACCAGAACACCATTTTTCATGATAACAAAACGGCTGGCTCTGGCTTCAACTTCATTGAGTGCATGTGAGGAGATGATTGAGGTTGTGCCCTCTTTATGCAACCCATCAATCAGCTCATAAAATTGGTGGCGCAACAGTGGGTCGAGACCAGTGGTGGGTTCATCCAGAAACAGCAATTGCGGATCGCCCAGCATTGCCTGTGCCAAGCCTAATCGTTGTCGCATGCCTTTTGAATAAGTGCCAATGCGCCGTTTGGCGGCAGAGCTAAGCCCGACGGTATCCAGTAAAGTTTCGCAGTTGCGCAGCGATGCGCCTTTAAGGCGGGCATAAAATGCCAGCACTTCGCTACCTGTCATGGCTTCATAAAAGGCAACACTTTCGGGCAGATAACCCAGTCTGTTATGTTGAGCCACCGCTGCACTGAATGCTGGATTGCCACCGAGCACTTCAACCTTACCGGTGGATGGTCGTGTTAGCCCCAGCATCAGCTTCATTAATGTGGTTTTGCCCGCACCGTTATGACCAACCAGGACGATACATTCACCTGGTTTTATGTTGAAACTAACGTCTGAGACCACCGTTTCACTGGAGTAACATTTGCTGACATTTTGTAGTGAAATCACATCATCTGCGGCGTTCATTTTAACCTGTCCTTTGGCTCATTTTAGTAGACTGGATAACAATGCTGTCTGTTTTTAAAGAAGGGGGTGGCTGCATCAATGGCGCACTGTCCGTTACCCCGCCCGGATGAATCCCAGGGAATTCACCCTGCGCCCATTTAAGCACCTGTACAGCAGGGCTATTTAATAATAGCTTGGCAAGTGGATGCCGCCATATAATCTGATCGACCAGGTCGTTAGGCTGGTAAGCTTGGTCGGCAATGCCATTGCCATCAATGTCAAAAGCAACATTGTCACTCCAGAAGTTGCCTCGACCGTCTTTAGACCACTCAATATATCGGGTGCCTACATATTTTACCTGAGTACGATTGTTGATAAAGGCGTTGTTATAGATCTCGTTGTTTTCTGACCCTGCAGTAAAATGAATGCCGATGTCGCATTCTTCAATCGAATTATTTTTAAACAGGTTAAAGTTTGCGTTATAGATAAACAGACATTTTTCTGTACCACCCGTAACACGGTTGTTTGTAATGATTGAATAGTTGGCGAAATTAAAAAATAGACCGCGTTGGCTGTCGCCCATCGAAAGGTTGTTTGTTGCTTTAATGCGATCGGAAAACATTAAGGCAAAACCAACATGATTATTGACGGAAGTGTTAAAACTGACTTCGCTGTCCTGAGTGTACATATAATGAATGGCAAAACGAAGAGTCGACAGGTGGTTGCCAATGAAGCGAGTATGGCGACTAACCTTAACGTAAATGCCGTCTCGTCCATAACGTATAGTATTGTTTTTAATGAGAGTGCCAGTAGTGTTCCAGATGTAAATACCATTACCACGATCATTCATGCGGTGAAACTGGCTGCCAATTATCTCATTACCGACAACGCTTATCGACTCCGCGCCTTTGATAAAAATACCCGTCAGGTTGTTTTCAAAAAAGCTGGCTTCAATATGTGCACCATCCCCCTTGTCGGTGATATAAATACCGCTGTCTTCATCTTCCAGAGTTTGTCCAGAATTGCGGATGATTACGCCTTTAATGGTTACATCTGGTGCAGATATGGTGATGACGTTTGATGAACCTTCGCCATCAATGATACTGCTGTTACCTTTGATGCCAGAACTGTTAGCAACATTGCCTATTAAAGTCAGGCTCTGGTGGATATTCACTGAACCGATGTAAATACCCGAAGCTAACAGCAAGGTATCACCCGCTTGAGCGGCATCAATAGCTGTTTGTAGCGTGCCGTTGCCGGGGCTTACCTGCCATTGTTTGGCGTGGCTGGCAAAGGATGAGAATAATAAACAAAAAAACAAGCCGACCAACAGACCGGGGGAAATTCCACGTCTGAAAGTCGGGTTATTTATTTGCTGTTTAAACATCAAGTTGATAATACTTTAGGCTCAACAAACATGCGACCACCCATTTCCATGTGCAGTGCGTGACAGAACCATTGACAGTAGTACCAGTAAACGCCCGGACGATCGGCAGTAAAGGTGATGGAGGATGTTTGCTGTGGTCCCACTTCCATGGCAACACCGTATTTTATGATGGTGATACCGTGTGTCAGGTCATCAATGGCATCATTATTAGTCACAATGAGGGTAACTTCATCGCCCTGTTTCACGGTGAATTTATCCATGCTGAAGCTTGGTGCAACTGACCACATATAAACGCGTACTTTGTTGCCGTCACGTATTATTTTAGAATCAGTAATCAGGTTAATGCCATCCTTTTTCGCCTGTGCGCTGGTCGCCGCCCAAAAGGAGTCATTTCTACTCCATATTGAATCGGGGTTAACAATATCAGCACGCACGATGGTGGCATCATGTGGTTCGGCGTATGCTGCGCCGTCATGCACCAGTTTCATTTTTTTGCCAGTAATATCAATTAGCTGCTCATTCTCTGGCTTTAGCGGGCCCACATTAATGAATCTGTCCTTGGAGAACTTGTTGAGTGAGATCAGCCACTTGCCATCAGCTTCTTTGGTTTCACCCATGGAAGTACTGTTGTGTCCTGGCTGGTAGTGTACATCAATCTTTTCGATAATCGGGTTAACATTTTTACCGTCGTAGGATTCAATCGCTTTTTTAATGTCCCACTTTACTACCTGGCTATCCAGGAACAGCGTGGTGAAGGCAATGCCTTTACCATCAAAAGCGGTATGCAGTGGGCCCAGTCCCAGTTCAGGCTCGGCAACAACAGTATCACGAGGCTTGATTTTGTCATTAAATAGATCAGGCAGTTTTCTAACATCGATTACGGTGACGGTAGGTGATAATTTACCGTTGAACATAACGTGGATGCCATCGGGTGCAACATTACAACCATGCGGGTTATTGGGTACTGGAATATAACGAGTGTATTTTGAGCCTTTGCGACCATCTAGCACGGGGACACCAGCGATGGTTTTAAAATCACCGGCTTTAACGCCAGCTTCGATGGCTTTGATGTCAAATACCACTGCCCAGTCACGCTCATTAGCCATCTTGCCCGCCAGCGTGGTGGCTTCTTCACTGTTGTAGCAAGTTGAGAAGGCATACAGTCCCTGATAGTCTGCATCGGTGTTATCAAGGTTGCCGTCAACCATTACCTGCCATGCTACTTTCATTTCATCGCCATCAATAGCAGTGAAAATCGCATAATATTTCGAGGGGTCATCCAGAACGCTGCCATCATTTGGAATGGGTACTCGGTGCTCGCCGTTAGCAAACACATAACCGGTGCGCGGGTATTTTTGTGGGCGTAAGCCATGAATGGTAGAAGCGTTTGGAATTTCAATCATTTTGTCGCACTTCATTATGTCGCAGCGTACGCGAGCAACACGGTTGTTGGCTTTGTCGTTCATGAATATATAACGACCATCATAAGTGCCATCGGTGAAAGACATGTGGGGGTGATGTAAATCACCATTTTCCCAAACACCACCGCGACCACCAGAATCGAGGAATTTTTTGGTTTCCGGTAGCATGCCATCGCGCATAATTTTGCGACTTTCGTTGGTGTGACCCCAGCCGGAAGCACTACAACGGTTAAATACCGGCACACGTATTAGTTCGCGCATTGAAGGTATCCCTAAAATGCGCATTTCACCACCCTGACCACTGCTCCAGAAACCATAATATTCATCCAGGTCACCGGGTTTTACTTGGTAGCTGTTATTTGATGCTGCAATAGCGGCTTTTGGTGTCATGCCAGCGTAGCCGACCAGACCTGCGCCGCCAACAACACCAGCCATTGCGGTTAGCTTGACTGTACCACCAAGCAGTTGGCGTCGTGACAGACCAGTTGTTTCAGTAATGCCTTTTTTTTCTTTCATTATGCTCCCCGTTGTGTGCGCCTGTTTTAAACAGGCAAGTAATTCCAATTCCAAGCTGATCAGGTGCTGGTTTATTAAAATTGTTTAAATCCGTGACTTTTTCTCTTTCAGTATTTTTTATGTGTTGATCAAGCAACTTTAGGTACACAGAAGTGATATTAAAGTGTGTCAGATGACGTAGTTTAGAGGATAACGCTTCTCGTTCACTTGACTAAAGTCAAACCATATTAATTTGTTGTTAATGAATGAACCTGATTTAGTCAGAGGGCAGCTCAGTGATTGAATTCATTTATTTCTCGTTCCCTCTCAGGGGAGTAGGAACAAGAAACATCTCTGCCCCTATAAGCCTGGGACAGCACTGCAATTTTTGAGCTAGCTTTTCTTTAGCTCGACTGAAATTGTGGCGTTTTGAGTTGTTGTTTTAACAACAGCGGCAGGGCGTACAGTATGGCGCTCACGTTTAAGACGCTTCTGTATCACCACTGGGCAGGCGTGGTCGTCCATATAAACCACTTGGCAGTGCAGGCAATACATGCACTCATTAACATTGATGTTGCCTTCGGGATGAATTGATTGAACCATGCACTCTTTGGCGCAACGCTGGCATGGCTTGCCGCATTCATTGTAACGTTTGAGCCAGGGGAACATGCGCAATTTGCCGGGAATAGCCAGCGCTGCGCCCAGTGGGCACAGATAACGGCAATAAAAACGTTCAATGAAAAGACCGGGTAATAACACCGCAATAGCAAAAAGCAAATACCACCATTCGCGGGCAAATTTTAGAATAATGACGGTTTTAAACGGCTCGACTTCAGCCAAAATTTTAGCCCATGGCTGTGAGTACAGTGACAAGCCAAGCAGTGCCAGAAAAAGCAAATATTTGATCGACCAAACACGTTCATGAATAAACCAGGGTACGATAACTTGTTTTATTTTGAAGAGTTTGGCGATGCGATTAAGCAATTCCTGCAATGCACCAAATGGACACAGCCAGCCACAGTAAGGGCCACGACCCCAGAATAACAGACCCGCTGCGACCGAGCTCCAAAGAATGAAAATTAAGGGCTCCATGAGGAAATAATCCCAGTTAAAACCCGTGATCAGCGCGTTAAACATGGCAAGAATATTCACTACGGACAACTGGGCGTTAAAATACCAACCGATGACAAACAGGGTAAAAACAAGATAGGTGATACGAACCCGGTCAGTAAGCTGTCGGCGTTTAACCAGCCAGTCCTGGAAGAAGAAGATCAGGGTGAGGGCTATCAGTCCGAGTCCCAATACGATAACCTCATAGAACTTGAGTCGCCACATTTTTACCCAAATAGGCTCGGCTGTTTCAATTAGACTCAAGCCAGCAGTTGGCTCTGGATCAGTAAAAACAAGGTATTTTCTCGGTGGATTATAATCAAGATAAAAAGTCAAAAATAATTTTTCAGTAGGACCGACATCGCGACCTATCAGTAATTGCAGTTGCCAGGCTTGCGCAGCATTAAAGTTGATCGTGGTCGGTGTTTTGAATAAATCCACCTCTCTTAATCTGGGCGCTCCTTCTGCGGAAATCTGACGCAGGCGTTTTTGGTGAAAATCGTGAAAGCGAATAGAGTTATCATTTTGGATAATCTGAAAACGGTCAAAAATGCCGCCACGCACGTAACCGGAACCTTTAAAGGAGAAACGACCAGTAGCAGCGAGTAAGATTGCTTCCTGCCCAGGTTCAAGATTTTTCATCATGTTTCTATATTCGTGTTTACCTAGCAGACTACGACCAATACTCGGGATGGAAACCACCGCCGCGTAAAGTTCGATAAATACCTCATCTGGTTCGCCTTTTTCAGGAAAAGCACCAGCGCGAAAATCATCAGCCTGATTAAAGGCTTCATTTATCTGGTTCAGGGTTATTTTTAGTCGGCGTACAGAGCCTTCTCTTATTAGCGAATTCCAGTCCTTAATCTCCATCATGTCAGGGTTGATACTGGCAACAGGCCCGGTTTCTTTCTGTATGGGGTACAGACCAGCAAGACTATAGTGACGGGCAACTTGGATAGCGCTGCGCAAGATATTGTCGTCCATTACCATAACGGTGACAGTCGCACCGGTAACAATATCAACCTTGTGGTCGAGCTCACCTGTGACCAACTTGCCCACGTCCATGCCTTTATAGTCATCCAGCATGGCAATAATGCGTTCTTCAGGAATGCCAATCAGTACGATGGGTTCACTGTGTTCAACCAGTAAGACTCTCTGAATCACGCCTCTGTTATTAATAGCAACTAACTGGTGCATGGGTTTGCCTGAATAACCGGTGGTATTGACAAAATCAGAGGTCAGGAAAACATAGCCGATCTGCTCGCCCTGCTTGAAGGCAGGAGCTACTACTGGATCAGCCTCTGGGACACCGATACTGTCTGCTCCGGGAAAAATTTCATACGCACTAAAAGTGTTCAGAAATCGTGGCAGCTCTGAACCCGCATACGCAAGACTAATAGTTAGCGATTGAATCAGTAATAGTGAGGAAAGTAATTGAAGCGCTCTTATGTAATTCATACATTAATTGAATCCGAATAACAAATATGTCACATAATGTATTTTGAGCCTTATTTACTTTGCTTTACTTGATGGAAGTCAAGCTGAAAAAATGATCCTAAAAAAATCATTGAATCTGTAAGTCGGCGCTAAGTTTGTGAATGGAGAGCGTTCAAAATTCTGTGTCAGGTGTGTTAGATTTCCAATACACCATCTAGGCGATCTTCAAAATAAATATCTAGTTGAGACAATGCCTGACTCCAATTCTGGATGGGCATCAACCAATGGGGTCACAACCATTGGTTTGGGTTTAATGTCACGATACACAAGGGCTTAAACCATTCAGCGACACTGACGCATCCACGAGGAAAGCCGTACGGTTTTTCTTAGCGAGCTTATGCCATCGATCTGCAACGACTCATTATAAGCCGCTAGTGCAGCGTCGGTTTTCTGAATATCACAATACGCAAGGGATAAATTATGCAGCGTTGTTGCGACATATTTCATGAAAACCGCAGGGTTTTGTTCAGCAAGCTCACGCCGAATCTGTAACGCTTCTTTATAAGCCTCTAGTGCAGCATCTATTTTATGAATATC
>CAZMLD010000071.1:0-8980 GCA_964566975.1 uncultured Thiotrichaceae bacterium
GATAGCCACGGTCAAACTGCATACCTTCAACAATATCAAGCTCATTATCCAGTGATGTACCTTCTTCTACTGTGATCACGCCTTCTTTACCCACTTTGTCCATAGCTTAGGCAATAATTTCACCGACGCTGGCATCAGAATTGGCAGAGATCGTGCCTACCTGCGCAATAGCACTGGTATCAGCACAGGGCTTGGACAGTTTTTGCAATGCTGCTACTGCTGCTATAACGGCTTTATCAATACCGCGTTTCAGGTCCATTGGATTCATGCCGGCTGAAACTGACTTCATGCCTTCACGCACAATACCCTGAGCCAGAACAGTTGCGGTTGTAGTTCCATCACCGGCAATGTCAGAAGTCTGCGAGGCAACTTCTTTCACCATTTGCGCGCCCATGTTTTCAAATTTGTCTTCCAGTTCGATTTCTTTAGCAACAGAAACACCATCTTTAGTGATAGTGGGTGCACCAAATGATTTTTCTAATACCACATTACGACCTTTAGGGCCTAATGTTACTTTTACTGCGTTGGCTAGTATATTTACGCCCTGTACCATACGGGTACGTGAATCATCGCCAAAACGTACTTCTTTTGCTGACATGTTGAATTCCTCTTAACTAAATACGGTTGTTTGTTTTGATCTGATTAGCCAGCTTACGCTGCTATCACACCTAAAATATCTTCTTCGCGCATAATCAGCACATCGACACCATCAACCTTAATTTCTGTGCCTGAATATTTGCCAAATAAAACTTTATCGCCAATTTTTACGTCTAGCGCACGAACTTCGCCAGCGTCATTCACCTTACCATTGCCAACAGCAAGCACTTCGCCTTCGGCTGGTTTTTCAGTCGCTGAATCTGGAATCACGATACCACCCGCACTGGTGCGTTCTTCTTCCATACGTTTAACGACAACGCGGTCGTGTAATGGACGTATTTTCATCTTTATGTTCCTCTGAATTAAAATTATGGATTAAAACTAAATAATAATGGTTTAGCACTCTCTTTGCATGAGCGCCAATCATAATGACGAACCTTATGGAGTCAAGGGCTTAGCTCCCTGTATTTATCCAAATAAGTTTGATGAACTGTCTAATGCGGGTGTTTTTTCTGATTGCAAGGGTGGGACTAGAAAATAACAGTGCTGCGATTTTTTTCACCTGCGCCGCTACCGTCATCACGGCCTAATCTTCGCGACGATATTCGCCTTCGATGGTGCGACCCACTTTCTCTGATCGGCTTTCTGGCTGTTTTTCGTCGGCCTGCGGTTGACTCGGTTTCTGCTGATAATATTGTTGTGACTGCCAGTCTACTGACTGACCATCAAAGCCTCGCCGCACGGTAAAGCGTTTCACTATATAACGTACCATTACCTGCCTGCTACTCGGTAGCAGAAGCAAAAAGCCCAGCGCATCCGTCATAAAACCTGGTGTAATTAATAGCAGACCTGCGATGGCAAGTGCTATGCCTTCTATCATTTCCATGGCAGGAACTTGCCCATGCGCCAAAGTTCTCTGGGCACGGCTTAAGGTTTTTAAACCCTGAACACGTAATAAATTAACACCAATAACCGCGGTCAAAATAACCAGCAACACCGTCCACAGAGCGCCAATCGCGCCACCCACGACAATAATAAGATACAGCTCAATCAGGGGGATAATAATAAACAATAATAATGGCATATTTCTAATCTTCCAGGTTGTTCTTGTTTGTTTTGGATATTTTTCTGTCCGTTAAGACCAATTAACAATCTGTTCGAGGTAATATTGATAAAACAGGGCTTCAAATATGGAAGCCCACGCTACCCTGTGTATAAAACCAATGCATGCTTCATCACGATTAATCGTTTCACTATGCTCAAACAATGCTCAAGAACGGCGGATTAGTGAATAAATTTAACGCCGTAACTTGCTGCTTAACAATAAAAAAACACCACTTTTTTTCATTACAGCGCCAGCGCAGCTGTTTTTTTGCTAATATGTGAGACATGTCGCAACGAAAAAAGTTAGGCTTACACCCAGCTGTTTTTTGTTATTTGAACCTAAAGCATTCACTATGTCTAAGCTTTCGCCCTGTCATCACCAACCTTAAGCCAATACACAACATGAAAAACTCCTTAAAACGCTTCCTTTCATTTTTATTATTTCTGAGCATTAGCTTACCAGTCGCCGCAACCGGAAGTTTTAACATTCTTGATATTCTCGGTGGCCAGGATGACATCCTTGACCCTGAAGTCGCGTTTCAAATCAGCTATGACTCACAACCAGGACAGTTCACGGTTAACTGGGACATTGCTGAGGGTCATTATCTGTATCGTGACAAAATGCAGATCACCAGCGATGACCCCGGCATTATTGCAAAGCCTCTGGTGATGCCCGCAGGCAAAAAAATAGAAGACCCCGTTTTTAATAAGCAACTGGCTGTATTTTATCATGCAGCAGTGGTGACCTTACCTTACCAGTTCATTAATGATGGTGACAAAGACGTTTCTTTCAAGGTTACGTATCAAGGCTGCTCGGAAATTCATGGCATCTGCTACCCGCCACAGACAAAAATATTTACGGTAAACATCTCGCCCATCTCTGCCGCGCAAGCAACGCAGGTCGAGGCGCTAGCAGCCAGTAATACGGCAAGCGAGCTAGTCTCTGAGCAAGATAAACTTGCCGATACGCTACGCAGTGGCAGCACTTTACTGGCACTGGCAATATTTTTTGCTGCGGGTTTATTGCTTGCGTTTACCCCCTGTGTATTCCCGATGATTCCTATTTTATCTGGCATCATTGCTGGTCAGGGCAAAGACATCACCACACGCAAAGCTTTTTCTTTGTCACTAATTTATGTACTGGCGATGGCGGCCACCTATGCCATCATCGGTGTTCTCGTTGGCCTGTCGGGCGAGAATATTCAAATATGGTTTCAGAACGCCTGGGTTATCGGTGGCTTTGTGCTCATTTTTATTGCTTTATCGTTTGCCATGTTCGGCTTTTATGAATTGCAAATGCCAAGCGCCATGCAAAGCAAATTAACCAACCTCTGCAATAGCCAGCAAGGTGGCACTTTTGTTGGCGTTGCCATTATGGGTTTTCTCTCGGCACTGCTGGTGGGCGCCTGCGTCACTGCACCACTGGTGGGTGCGCTTATCTACATTGCTGAAACGGGCGATGCTGTTTTTGGCGGGCTTGCACTGTTTGCCTTAGGTCTGGGCATGGGCGCACCGTTGTTAATCATCGGCACCTCAGCCGGCAAACTCTTACCCAAAGTTGGTATGTGGATGGATACCGTCAAAGCAATATTTGGCGTATTATTACTCGCTCTTGCCATCTGGTTAATGGAACGCGTCGCACCTGCTGCCATCACCATGTCACTATGGGCAGCATTAATTATCGTCTCTGCCATCTACATGGGCGCGATTGATAGCCTTAAACAAGGCAGCAGCGGCTGGCATAAACTCTGGAAAGGCTTAGGCGTATTGCTGTTAATTTACGGCATCATTATTTTATTAGGTGTGGCTAGCGGCAGTAAGAGTGTATTTCAACCACTGAAAGGCTTGGGCAACCTTGCTGGCTCAACGGCTCAGAGCGAAAAGCTGGACTTTATTGACATTAAAGGCGTTGATGGTTTCAAGGCTGAGTTAGCTAGAGCCTCTGCCGCAGGTAAACCAGTGATGCTGTATTTTTATGCTGACTGGTGCGTTTCCTGCAAAGAAATGGAAGCCTTTACTTTCTCAGTGGCTACCGTGCATGCAGCATTGGAAGGAGCCACCTTATTAAGGGCAGATGTTACCCCAAATGATGCACAGGATACCGCACTCTATAAACACTTCGGTATTATCGGTCCACCGTCGATCATGTTCTTTGGTACGGATGGTATTGAGCGTAAAAACTACCGTGTTATCGGCTTTATGCCAGCCGATGAATTTAGCGTGCATGTGAAGGCTGCACTCAAATAAGCATTAATCGTTTTCTAGCCGTACATTTTCTTCCAGCATAATAAGCTTGTAACCCAGTTTCAGGTAATCATTTATTTGTGCTGGCGATGAAGCCGCAACATTAACAAAGTCGACAAAATCTTCTGGCGTGTTTTCATGCCATGAGGCATGCACCGCGCAAACATGCAGCTCAACATCATTGTTCGTCATAAACAACTGCAAAGCCTGATGACGTTGTTTGTTTTCACTTGTCGTTGACTTTAGCAGCATAAATTGTTCTCGACCATGAGACACGATAACAACAGGCAAATCTGGAAAACGCAAACGCAGTTGCTTTGTATAATTTTCTACTTTGGGTGTTATCCAGTCCCACTCATCATCCCCGGATTCGATCACTTCGAACACAACTCCGGCTGGCTCTTCTTTCAAGTTGAGAATACTTTCAATACTGCCAGCATATACCACGCTACTCGCCAATACAGCCAGAAAAAATACAATGAGGCACTTATTCAAAGAAAAGTTCATAATAGTCAACCACTGGATATTGATTCAAAGATTTAACCACTTGCACTAAGCGCTTTAATTATGGTAATTATAACGACCATGTCAAATGCCATTAAAAATTTCTGACCTGAATACTGACTTTTTAACACTCACGCATGAATAAAATGAAAAACACCCTAATTTTTATCGCTGTCATCATACTCGCTGGCGGCAGTGGTTTCGCTTTACAAAAATATTTGAATAATGAATCGTCGCCACATGATAGCCCGATTATAGGTACACAACGAATCGAATTTTCCGCTGTCGATTTAAACGGTGAGGTACGCAACATCAAAGAATGGGACGGTAAGTTAATTTTTCTTAATTTCTGGGCGACTTGGTGTCCACCCTGCAAAAGAGAAATCCCTTATTTTATCGAACTACAGAAGGCCTACGGTGAACAGGGTTTACAGTTTATTGGCGTTGCCATCGACAATAAATACGCCGTTGCAGAGTTTGCAAAAAATATCGGCATAAACTACCCGACGCTGATAGTGGAAGTAGATGGTGTCGCACTAGCCAGACGTTACGGCAATACGGTAGGCGCACTGCCATACACCGTCATCATCAATCGTGATGGCGAAATTAGCGACACGATTGTAGGAGAACTAAGCATGATAGAAACAAAAGCGCTACTAGAAAAACACGGCATAAAACTGTAACTCGCACCATTTCACGATTATCGCTACAAATTAGCCGAAATAGTAGACATTTAGTCCATTTTTATGCAAAACTACTAACGTATTCTTTATCGGACTAAAACAATTGCCTGAAAGGTTCTGTTTGGTCACCTTAAAGAAGCCTCTGCTTACATTACCAAACTGCATATTAATTCGATACCATGCCCGATTTACTCGTCATCAATGGCCCCAATTTAAACCTGTTAGGCACTCGCGAACCTGAGTTTTATGGCTCAGACACCCTCGATAGCATTAATCATCGGTTATCAGCCATCGCCTTGGAAAATAATCTTAGTCTGCAATGCGTGCAAAGTAACGCTGAATACGAGCTCATCGAACACACGCACAATGCTGTCGATAATAAAGTACGGTTTATCATTATTAATCCCGCTGCATTCACCCACACCAGTGTTGCACTACGAGATGCCTTAAGTGGCGTGAAAATTCCCTTTATAGAAATTCATCTGTCCAACGTGCATGCACGTGAAAAATTTCGTGAACACTCTTATTTCTCTGATATAGCGGTTGGCGTTATTTCCGGTTTGGGTGCTTTTGGTTATGAACTGGCGTTACAGTCCGCCATCAAACACTTAAATAAAAAGCCTTGATAAGGAGCATCTGAACCATTACACATCTGTCGTAGCCTGAGCGGCCACTAAAACATGGACGCTCTAGACGAGAAACATGAGCTTAAAAATATAAAGCGCCACTTTTCTACACTGAAACAACAAATTTCAGCGGCAAGTTAAACCGTTACCGATACACGAACGATATAAACAGGGTTAACCACCCAAAAGGTCTTATTCTTATGGATATCCGAAAAGTAAAAAAATTAATCGAATTACTGGAAGAATCCGGTATTGCTGAAATTGAAATTAATGAAGGCGAGGAATCAGTACGCATTTCCCGCTACCCCACTTCGGGGCCGGCCATGGCAATGCAGCCTATGCCCATGCAAATGCCAATACAGGCATTTGCCGCACCAGCAGCGCCTGCTACTGCAACACCCGATACTGACAGCTCGAATGACAAAGAATGCGCCATCGATGGGCACTCAGTCAATGCGCCAATGGTCGGCACATTTTATACCGCCGCCTCACCGGGCGCAGCCGACTTCTGCAAAGTTGGCGACACCGTGAGTGAAGGCGATACCATCTGCATTATTGAGGCGATGAAAATCCTTAATCAAATTGAAGCCGACAAATCTGGCGTGGTAAAAGCCATTCTTGTTGACAATGCCCAGCCTGTTGAGTTTGGCCAACCACTTATCGTTATCGAATAAGGCTAGTTTTATGTTATCTAAAGTTGTTATCGCTAACCGAGGCGAAATTGCATTACGCATATTACGAGCATGCCGCGAACTTGGCATCAAAACCGTTGCGGTGCACTCAGACGTAGACCGAGACCTGAAACATGTACGCCTGGCGGACGAGTCTGTCTGTATCGGCCCTGCCGCCTCTGATCAAAGCTACCTCAACGTTCCTGCTATCATTAGTGCGGCCGAAGTCACTGACGCTGTTGCCATCCATCCCGGTTACGGTTTCTTATCTGAAAATGCGGATTTTGCTGAACGCGTCGAAGACAGCGGTTTTATTTTTATTGGCCCAAAACCTGAAACTATTCGCATTATGGGCGACAAAGTCGAAGCCATTAAAGCAATGAAAAGCGCAGGTGTTCCATGCGTACCTGGCTCTGACGGGCCACTGGACGATGACAACGACACCAATGTACAGATTGCTAATAAAATCGGTTACCCGATCATCATTAAAGCCGCAGGTGGTGGCGGTGGTCGTGGCATGCGCGTAGTCAATTCTGATGCCACCTTAAGCAGCTCCATCGCGCTGACCAAACAGGAAGCCGGCAGTTTTTTTGGTAACAACATGGTGTACATGGAAAAATATCTGGAAACACCACGCCATATTGAAATACAGATTTTATCGGATGGACAGGGTAATGCGATTCATCTCGGCGAGCGTGATTGCTCGATGCAAAGACGCAACCAGAAAGTGGTAGAAGAGGCACCTGCCCCAGGCATCACCCCCAGACAGCGCAAAAAAATTGGCCAACGCTGCGTTGATGCCTGTATCAAAACAAAGTATCGCGGTGTAGGCACCTTTGAATTTTTATATCAGGACGGTGAATTTTACTTCATCGAAATGAATACACGCGTCCAGGTGGAACACCCAGTGACTGAAATGATCACCGGTGTCGATATCATCAAACAACAGCTCTACATTGCCTCTGGTGAAAAGCTCCGTTACAAACAGAGCGACATTGAATTCAGGGGACACGCCATTGAATGCCGCCTGAATGCGGAGCATCATAAAACCTTCATCCCCTCACCTGGCACAATAGAACGTTACCACGCACCTGGCGGCCCTGGTATTCGTATCGACACTCATATCTACGCAGGTTACACAGTACCACCACATTACGACTCAATGATAGGCAAACTCATTGCTTATGGTTGCAATAGAGAAGTCGCACTGGCACGCATGCAGGGTGCACTGGATGAAATCAGTATTAGCGGTATTAATACCAATATTGATCTGCACAAAGAAATTATTGCTGACTCAAATTTCCAGACAGGCGGCACTAATATTCATTACCTAGAGAAGAAGCTGGGGCTTTAGCTCCTAGGAGCTTGTCCGAGAATGGAAACCGTAGCGAAAAATCGAGATTTTTAGTCCAGTTTTTCGAACATTTGAGGCAAGCAGTGGTGCATGAATGCACCGTTTACGAACCAAAGGACGGAATAGCACGGCTATTTAACGAAAATGTTCGGAAAAATGGGCAAAAATATCGATTTTGCAGTAGGTTTTTCCATTCTCGGACAGGCTCCTAGTACATCCTAGATTCCAGCATTCAACGCAAGCGCCCGCCGATAAACTTCATTTTTGTTCTGCCCGGTCATTTTCACTACCAGTTTCACCGACTGTTTAACTGGAAGTTCGGTCAGTAACACCGACAAATAATGATCAATCTGCGTCGCGTCGGCGGGTGTTGCGGCTTCGCCTTCCACAACCAGTACAATTTCGCCTTTGCGCTGATTGTCATCACTCTCTACCCAGCTCACTAGCGCAGATAAACTCATTCTTTTTATGGTCTCAAATGTTTTGGTTAACTCTCGGGCAAAGGTGACACGCCTGTTTTCACCAAATACGTGACTCATATCTTTTAATGTTTCCACAATGCGGTGACAGGAGATATAAAAAATCATGGTTCGATGCTGCTGTGCCAGTGGCTCTAAAAAGTGTAACCGCGCCCCCTGTTTTGCTGGCGGAAAACCCTCAAAGGTAAAGGAGTCGGTGGCCAGACCAGCGGCACTTAAAGCGGTAATCGCCGCACAAACTCCGGGTATCGGCACTATCGTCATTTCCCTATCATGCGCCTGCGTCACTAGGCGATAGCCCGGGTCACTGATTAACGGCGTACCTGCATCAGAAATGAGCGCGATTGATTTGCCCGCTGCTAGCTCATCCAGTAGCTTAGGTGTTACCTGCTCCTCGTTATGCTCATGGCAGGCGCGTGACTTTGTTTTTATGCCCAGATAAGACAGTAATCGCTGGCTATGACGGGTATCTTCTGCGGCTATAATATCAACCTGATCTAACACGGAAATTGCACGTTGCGTAATATCCGCTAAATTACCAATCGGCGTCGCAACAAGATACAATACGCCTGATAATACCTCTGATTTTTGATGATTTTTAGTTGACACTGATAGCCTCACAAAACATACTCATTCACTGTAATCTACAACTGCTCCATCTCATGACTAGGAGCTTGTCCGAGAATGGAAACCGTAGCGAAAAATCGAGATTTTTAGT
>CAZMLD010000072.1:0-8945 GCA_964566975.1 uncultured Thiotrichaceae bacterium
AAAATGAGTCGGAAGGAAAGACATATTTCATATTGGACAAGGCTTCAACAAGCCACCGGCAAGCAAACCCTGTACAATATCGTGATGAAGCAATCTCGCACCTCCTCATTGCTCAAGGATGACAAAAAATACAACTGGCATCCCTATAGTTCAATGCATTCCGATGTGCCGGTTTTTGCCGTACAAGCCGCCAATGGTGTCTATCTGACGCTGGAAGATGGCAGTCAACTCATCGATGGCATGTCATCCTGGTGGTGTGCTATTCACGGTTATAATGTGCCTGAGTTAAATCAGGCGATAAAACAACAACTCGATGCTATGGCACACGTTATGTTCGGTGGCCTTACTCATGCTCCGGCGGTCAAGCTTTGTAAAAAGCTGGTTGAAATAACACCCGAAAAACTTGACACTGTTTTTCTCTGTGATTCAGGTTCTGTTGCTGTTGAAGTCGCGATGAAAATGGCGATACAGTACTGGCAGGCCAAACAAGATACCAGCAAGCCAAAAACGAGCAAACAAAAGTTCATCAGTTTAAGAAACGGTTATCACGGTGATACCCTTGGCGCGATGTCGGTTTGTGACCCAGTGACCGGCATGCATACTTTATTTACCGATGTACTCGCTAAAAACTTTTTTGTTCCCTCGCCAAGCTGTGCCTTTGGCGAGCCCTGCAAGGAAAAAGACTTACAACCGTTAAAGACCGTATTAGAACAGCACCATGAATCCATCGCGGCATTAATTCTTGAGCCAGTGGTACAAGGCGCAGGTGGTTTAAAGTTTTATTCTGCTGACTATTTAAAACAGGCAAAAACTTTATGTGAAAAATATGGGGTGTTACTAATAGCCGATGAAATCGCCACCGGTTTTGGCCGTAGTGGAAAGTTATTTGCCTGTGAACATGCCAGCATTTCACCAGATATTATGTGCTTGGGGAAATCACTTACTGGTGGTTACATGACACTGGCCGCAACGCTTTGCACTAAAAAAATAAGTGATACTATTAGTAATAATCCACCTTATGTTTTCATGCATGGCCCAACCTTTATGGCTAACGCCTTAGCCTGTAGCGTCGCACTTGAAAGCATTCGTTTATTACAGGTTTCAAAATGGCAGGCAAATATTGAAAGTATAGAACAACAATTAATCCGCGGTTTGGCTCCATGTAAAAAACTTAGCGTGGTCAGTGATGTTCGTGTATTAGCTGCCATCGGCGTGGTTGAATTAAAGCAAACGGTGAACATGCCGATAATACAACAGGCTTTTGTCGATGCTGGCGTCTGGATTCGCCCTTTTGGTAAACTCATTTATCTGATGCCACCTTATATCATTCAGGAAAATGAATTAAACAAATTATGTAACGCGATATTTGATGTGCTTAGCACACATGTTTCACCTAATTTCAATAACCGATAAAATGGAAAAACACCACAGCTTGTTATCCTAGGATCATCGCTATCGACATTAAAAGCTCACTTTGCCGACCTTTATTTATTATACTGGCGCTGATCACCGCCAGTATAATACTAATTTTTAATTATCTGCCAAAACTTAACAATCTTAGCCTGTTAGAACAAATAAAAGAAAATGGCGAGCTGATCATTGTCACCCGCAATAGCCCAACCACCTATTATCAGAGCGGCAATGGTGCTACTGGTCTGGAGTATGAGTTAACAAACATGTTCGCCGATGAACTGGGTGTCGAACTCACTCTAATTGTGCCAGATTCAATAAGTGATTTACTTGATAGAACATCCAGAGGCGCTGTTCATATTGCCGCAGCAGGATTAACCATTACCGAAGATCGTAAGAAAAAATTACGTTTTGGCCCCGTCTACCAGGAAGTCACCGAACAATTAATATTTAACAATAAAAATAGGCGACCCAGAAGCCTGTCTAACCTTGGTGGCACACTTGAAGTCATGGCAAACTCAAGCCATGTAGAAAGATTAAGGTATTTACGGCAAAGCATACACGACTTAAACTGGAAATCAAATGATGAGCTGGAAAGTGTCGAACTGTTACAAATGGTTTCAGACAACATTATTGAGTACACCATTGCTGATTCAAATGAACTCGCTTTAACCCAACGTTTTCTGATCAACTTACGTGTTGCTTTTGATGTCAGTGACCCGCAGCCTCTCGCCTGGGCACTGCCAAAATCTGATGACGATAGCCTGTTCAATGAGGTGCAAAAATTCTTTCACAAAATAATAGAAAATGGCGAACTCAAACGCATATTAGAACGACATTATGGCCACGTCGCAGACTTTGATTATGTTGACACCAAAGTTTTCATGCGACACATCGAAAACAGACTACCCAGATACAGGGCATATTTTAAAGAGTTTGCTGCAAAGCAAGATGTCGACTGGCGCTTACTCGCTGCGATGGGGTATCAGGAATCACACTGGGATCGCACTGCTGTATCACCTACCGGGGTTCGCGGCATTATGATGCTGACTTTAAAAACAGCAGGAGATCTGGGAATAAAAGACCGTGTTGATCCGCGAAGTAGCATTTATGGCGGTGCTAAATACTTCAGGCAAATGCATAACCGTTTAAACGAAAACATAACAGAGCCAGACCGTACCTGGATGGCGATGGCGGCTTACAATGTCGGACTGGGGCACTTGCGAGATGCAAGAAAAATTGCTCGTAAACTTGGGAAAAACCCCGACCTCTGGGTCGACGTAAAACAGGCACTACCTTTACTGGCAAAAAGTGAATGGTATAAAAAAACCCGATTTGGTTATGCACGAGGCTGGGAACCGGTGCTTTATGTGGAAAACATTCGGTATTATTACGACATCCTCAAGCGACTTGATGAAAGTGATACTGTCATTACACCCGTGCCAGAAGAGTTCTTGAGAATACCCATGAGTCTATAGAGTCATTTGGGTCTATGCCATATTGAGTGGAAGAAGTATGGGTCTATGTTACATTGAGTGACTTTTATTGTGACCAAAAAATTATCCTCCCCGTCATTCCCGCATGTTTTTAGCGGGAATCTATTGCCTGAAGAGTAGATCCCTGCTAAGAACATGCAGGAATGACGGAGTAAGTAACTTTGGTATTTCTAGGTTACAATAAAAACCCACTCAATATGGCATAGACCCAATCATTTTCACTTAAGGAGTCTCTGGTTAGGTAACCTCCGATGGACTGTTAGTCTTTTTTCGATAAAACACACCAGCGGGATGTTCCACAACCTCAAAACGATTTGCAAGTAGTGCAACTGACTGCTTATCTCCAGTAAGCAGAAATCCACCATCCTTCAATGAATCAGAAAATTGGCTAAAAATTTCCGCCTTAACAGCTTTTGAAAAGTACATCAGAACCTGTGGGCAAATAATAAGATCCATCGCCCCCAATGACTGAAAATTTTCAGTCAAATCGCACTGGCTAAAAGTGATTGTCTGTCGAAATTCATTTTTAATCTGTCCACTACCTGTCTTTTCATCGACGGTAAAAAAACGTTTTCTATTTTCATCATGCAGTGTCGCTAACTGCTGTAAGTTGTATGTTGCTTTCTCGGCATGATTAATATCATTCGCTAAAACATCAGTAGCGAGCAATGTGAAATTTTTATTGGCCGCTGTTTTTTTCTCGTATTTCGCTATTTCCATCATTATTAAATAAGCAAGTTGCCCTTGCCCAGAGCCAGCAATCCAGATTTTCGCTTTATCCGACAGTTGAGGAAACAGGTGTTTATGCAGAATGTTTTTCACCTCGCCATGCAATGACCAATCAGGCAAGCGTTGCGAGATCACATCCAGTACCTTAGCACGTACTTCAACATCGCCAGACTGTAACTTTTCTACCAGTAACGCAAGCGAATCAAATTCACACTGAAACAGTAATGATTCCATTTTTTCAACAAGATGGCTACGTTGAACATCTGAAACAATGACACCAAGCACATTTTTCAACACCAGATGTAAAGACTCATCATTTTCAGTACTCTGAGCAATAGTGGGTGACATATTTCGACCTTTTAAAAAAACTATACTAAAGCATAGAAGGAAATGACCAAACTGCAATAATCCAGCGTATTTATGTCGATGATTAATGCCATTTTTTAGCGCAGAGAAGCAATCTCGTATCAATACATTCGCCAATGTTCTGACCACAAAAAACAGGGGGTTTTCAAGGTGAAAAGAAGTTATTCAGGTATGCTAATTAACCTGCCGGTGGTTTGAATAGTTCCCGACTTTTTAATTTTTTATGACCAAGATGATGGTTGATGACAAACCGCATAAGTTGCTTAATCTCAGCGCGATAATGCCTGTTTTCTGCTAATATCGAAAACTGTTCACGCGTCAGGGCAAGCAGGCAGTCGCCTGATATCTGAGGTGTACGCACAGTACTGCTGACTCTATAGTCCATATCCTTGGCGCTGAATGATGAATCTAGCCGTCCATTTTTGATGCCATCATCTCTACATTTCACCAGCCCATGCTCTAGATGATAATGATAGACCTCACCGGCTAAAATCGCTTCGCCAGTATTGGCCTCACTAAGTAAATTTACCGCAAAACCCAGTAATTCGAGCAGCTTTAGTTCAAATTTTCGTAGCGTTAGCTCAAGGTTGTTAAGGTCTTCCAACCCATATAGACACTGGTGGTATTGTTCAAAAACCGTTTCGTGTACATCATGTTTATGCAACAAACACATCAGCAACTCATTAACATACATGGCGCAGAGCAAGGCCTTGCTTTTGAGAACGGGTGGTTTGAGATCAGCTCGTTCGATACTTTTTAAAAATGGCAGGTCACCTCTTCCCTGCCAACTTATAAGCAATGGGGTAAACAGCAGTAAATTGCCCGCTATTTTAGAGCGTTTACCACGGCAACCTCGCGCCATTAATGAGACTCGACCATAATCCTTTGTTAGAACATTCAGGATACTGCTGGTCTCCCGGTATGGGTGCTGGTGAAGAATATAACAAATCTGTGTATTAACTACATTCATTGATAGTAGAGAAATATATAACTCAATGTGACTGCCTGTCATTAGGCATATATTTACGGCATGTCACAAAAGTATGTGGCGAATACTTATGCACGATTAATACTGGAAACTTTACTCGCTGTAACCCAGGCCTCGTAATGCCTGTTCATCATTAGACCAGCCTTCGCGCACTTTCACCCACAGGTTCAGATACACTTTAGTATCAATCATTTTGCTGATGTCTTCACGTGCTTTTGTGCCTATGCTTTTTAGCCTTGCACCTTTTTTACCAATAATAATGGCTTTTTGACCATTACTCTCAACAAAAATAGTGGCATGGATATGAACAATTTTTTCGTCATCATCATACTTGTCTATGTGTACTGTTGAGGTATAAGGCAGTTCCTGACCTAATTCACGGATAAGTTTTTCGCGGATAATTTCAGCACTAAGGAAACGCATGCTTCGGTTAGTCACCTGGTCAGCGGGGTAAACAGGGTCATTTTCGGGCAATAAAGGGACAATTTTTTGTTCCAGTAACTCAATATTCATGCCATTTAATGCAGAAACAGGCATAGCCTCGGTGAATTTGTATTTTTCTGATAAGTCTTTTAACAGTGGTAATAAAAGACTTTTATTATCCAGCGTATCGATTTTATTGACCACCAGTATCACCGGACAGGTCACCTGTTTCAGCTTTTCCACTACTGCCTGGTCTTCTTCTGTCCACTGTTTAGCCTGTACCACAAAAAGAATAACATCGACATCATTTAGTACCGAGGTAGCAGCACGATTCATGTATTTGTTAATGGCACTGCCACGGCGTTGATGAATCCCTGGCGTATCAACATAAATAATCTGTGTATTTTCTGTGTTTTTAACGCCTAGAATTTGATGACGTGTAGTCTGTGGCTTGCGAGAAGTAATGCTTAATTTCATGCCAAGAATGTGATTAAGCAAGGTCGACTTACCAACATTAGGTCGCCCAATAATTGCCGTGTATCCACAACGATGAATCTGCTTTGTTATTATTTGATCAACCATTTTTTTTATGTCCAGGAAGGTCGGCCATGGTCGTATCATGGCGCAAAGAGCCATGAATGGCGGTGCGATTGCTTGCAAAATATTTTTCAACTTGGATGATGACATCAGCAGCAACAAGCTGCTCTGCTTTACGGCGGCTTCTGCCTTCAGCATTAGCGACTATCGACATCTGTTTGACGTTGCATTCAACATGAAAAACTTGATGATGTGCATGCCCTGTGATCTGCGTCACCTGATAATCAGGCAAAACAAAGCGTCGCGATTGCAGTAATTCCTGCAGCCGTGTTTTAGCATCTTTCAGACTTTGCAGGTCAGTTGGCGCGGCTAGCCTGTCAGCATATAAACGAACAATAAGAGCACGCGCAGCGGCAAAACCACCATCACAATAAACCGCACCTAAAATGCTTTCAACAGCATCCGCCAGAATAGAAGGTCTTTTATGGCCACCACTTTTAAGTTCACCCGAACCTAACTTAATGACCTCACCCAGCTTTAACGTTAAGGCAATGTCAGCCAGTGATTCCTTATTAACAAGACTGGCTCGCAGACGACTCAAGTCACCTTCTGGTACATCAGGATATGATTTAAATAACTCATCGGCAATGACAAAATTCAAGATACCATCACCTAAAAACTCAAGGCGTTCATTATTTTTAGACGCATAACTGCGATGCGTTAAGGCCTCATTGAGCAGGGCAATATCATTAAAGGCGTATTCCAGTTTTTTAGACAAAACACCAATGGTTTCAGGCTGCGCCATAATCATTACTCAGGGTCTTTGTTGCCACATGTTTTATAGTGAGCGTTTTTTTCGTTGCATTTAAGGAGCCTCTAATTAACGACTGCTTATTACGGCTTCGTGTTTAAAGTTTACAATGAACTCAAGATTACCAATCAGTTTACCGCGCGGCTCATATTCAATCGTTACAATTTTTTCATCTCGATTTTTTTTAACACTAATATGCTCTCTATTAATAGAATAAACACTGTTAATACTTAAACGCCTAATGACCAGAGCCTCTAACTCTTTAAGTGAGGCTTCTCTGGCATCTAAGTCAGCAGGTAATGCAGCCATGACTCTTTTAACCGTTGCATCTGTAATATAGGTGGGAATGACATTCATCGCGATCACAACCTGAAATAATAAAAACACAATAACCACTATTGTGCTAATCAAGGTTAAACCGTTTTGTTTATGCCTGTTTATGGTTTTTTTCATCATTGTCGCTCTCTTTCATTGCATGAAAGGTTGAACATACCGATACGCATGTCATTTAATCTTGTTGCCAATGCGGTCAAGATGCCAGTCATCACTAAAGTGCATCCATATCATGAATGCCTTACCCAATAAGTTTTCTCTTGGCACCGGCCCCCAAACACGACTGTCGTTACTGTTATCTCGGTTATCACCCATAACAAAAAACATATCTTCTGGCACAATGTATTCGCCCTGTAGATTATTCGTTCTTGCCGGCATGAGCAGTATGCCATGGTTAGCGTTTGGTAATTTTTCCAAATACTCAGTCGCTGATGCCTGGCCTGGCCCTCTGTATCGACCAATAAACTCTCTCTCTACGGGCTTACCATTAACATATAGCACTTTATTGAAGTACCCTATGCGATCTCCTGGTAAACCAACGACACGTTTTATATAGTCTAGGTTAGGGTCACGGGGAAAACGAAAAACAACCACGTCACCTCGTTCAGGTGGCGCAAATTCTATAATCGTTTTATTAATAACCGGCACTCTAATGCCATAGGAGAATTTATTAACCAGTATAAAATCGCCTATGTATAGTGATGGCAACATCGAACCTGAAGGGATTTTAAACGGCTCAACGACAAAACCTCGCAGTAAAAAGACAATCAACAAAACCGGAAAAAATGATTTTGAGTATTCAACAATGATCGGCTCTTTCGCTTTACGACTTACCTCTGTGGCCTGCGAAGCCTGCGCCGTCATTTGCCCCGCTTCGTTACGTTTAGACTCAAAAAACCATTTATCAATTAACCAGACCGTTCCGGTAAGCACGACAGCAACAAACAAATAAAAAGAAAAATCAAAAATCATAATAAATTCACATCAAATTTTAATTAGAGTTAATGTTCGGCAAGCCTGCAAGTTAAGCAGTAATATTCGTCATTCCCGCAATCTTTTAGCGGGAATCCATCGGTCAGTGGATATAATGCCCGTTATATCAGACTCTAGTCGTAATGGATTCCCGCTAAAAGACTGCGGGAATGACGGCAAACGCCACGAGTTATTGAGAAGCATCTCAGCCCGTCCCGACCAACCATCTATAAATAACTTGAGGTGCCTACTTAGCGTATTATTTTTTAGTCCGAAAAAGACGCAAATGTAAAAAAATAAAACTTTATGTTGTTTTTTTTCGCGTTTTTTGCGTTATTCGCGGACTATATTTTTATAGTTACTTAGAAGTTACACTAATTCGACTTAACTTTATGATATTACAGATAAAATCTAGTATATCAGCAAAGTACACTATGTACCCGTTCACCGCTATGCAGTTTTTGGGGAAATATTCGGACTAACTGTCCACTTTCAATACCGCTAAAAAGGCTTCTTGCGGTATTTCTACCTTACCAAACTGTTTCATACGCTTTTTTCCTTTTTTCTGATTCTCCAGCAATTTGCGTTTACGCGATACATCACCGCCATAACATTTTGCGGTGACATTTTTACGCAAGGCTTTTACTGTGCTTCGCGCTATAACATTTCGACCTATCGCTGCCTGAATCGCAATATCAAACATTTGTCGTGGAATAAGTTCACGCATTTTTTCGACTACGTCACGCCCACGCCGATGACTTACTTCACGATGCGCGATTATTGACAATGCATCGACCCGCTCACTGTTAATGAGAATATCTACCTTAACCAGATCAGCTTGCTGGAAACGATCAAACTCATAATCAAATGATGCATAACC
>CAZMLD010000073.1:0-8923 GCA_964566975.1 uncultured Thiotrichaceae bacterium
ATTTTACTGTCAGCGCAGAAATGGACGATCCCGATGCCATTATTCTGCGCTCGCAAAATCTGCATGATATGGATATTCCCGCCAACCTGAAGGTGGTTGGACGTGCTGGTGCTGGGACAAACAATGTTCCAGTGCAACAACTGGGCGAGCAGGGTATTGTGGTTTTTAATGCTCCGGGTGCTAATGCCAATGCGGTAAAAGAACTGGTTATTGCGGGCATGTTATTAGCCTGTAGAAATATTTGCCAAGCGTGGCAGTATGCGGCAAATGTCGAAGGTACAGACGAAGAACAAAATAAAGCGGTGGAAGCGGGCAAAAAAAAATACGTGGGTTATGAGTTACCTGGCCGAACCTTAGGGGTGATCGGTTTAGGTGCTATCGGCGTAGAAATTGCCAATGTTGCGGTCGCGTTAGGTATGCGAGTGGTTGGTTTTGACCCTACCATCACGGTAAAAAGTGCATGGCGAATGTCTGCCGATGTAGAAGAAATGAGCAACCTCGATGAACTACTTAAACAGGCTGATTTTGTCACTTTTCACGTGCCATTAATTGATGCAACACGCGATTTACTGAATGCCGAGTCTATTGCAAAAATGAAAAACGGTGCCGTGATTTTAAATTTTGCCCGTCACGGAATTGTTGATGATGAGGCGGTGCTTGCTGCCCTTGATGCGGAAAAACTAAGTGCCTATATTTGTGATTTTCCCGCAGAAAAATTAAAACGTAATGATCGCGTTATCACCTTGCCGCATCTTGGTGCATCGACTGCCGAAGCAGAAGAAAACTGTGCCATGATGGTAGCCGATCAGATAAAAGATTTTCTGGAAAACGGCAACATTAAAAATGCCGTTAACTTCCCTGCGGTAAGCTTGCCTCGTGGTGGTCTCTCACGTGTTGCCCTGACACATAAAAATATGCCAGACATGATTGCAAAAATATCAACAGCGGTGGGTGAGGCAGGGTATAACATCTATCACATGCGTAATGAATCAAAAAATGATTTGGCATATACCTTGATGGATATCGAGAGTGAAGTCGGGGATGACTTGATTGAACAATTTAGTAAGATAGACGGTGTATTAAAAGCACGTAAGATTTAGGCGTTAGTTTTAGTCATTGGTCTGCCGTTATGACTTGCCAGTAAAATTGATAAGCTAGGAGCTTGCCCGAAAATGGAAAAACCTACTGCAAAACCCATATTTTTGTCCATTTTTCCGAACATTTTCGTTAAATAGCGGTGCTATTTGCCTCAAATGTTCGAAAAATTGGACTGAAGATCTCGATTTTTCGCTACGGTTTCCATTCTCGGACAAACTCCTAGCATCTAAGTGTTTTGCATGAAACATTTTTTGTTAATATCATGTCGAACAGCAGACAAAATCTTATCTCCGCATAATAAGACGGTCGTTGCTTTGGACTATTCTCCTGTCGAATAAAATATTCAGCATATAACTTTTCACATACAATTTAAAAAAACATGAGCAACGAAGACCCACTAGCCGAACTAAGGATACGTATTGACAAAATAGACAGGTCGATACAGGAGCTGGTTTCACAGCGCGCCAGCTGTGCCGCTCAGGTGGCGAAGGTTAAACAGCAGCAGGGTGAAACGGGTCATTTTTACCGTCCAGAGCGTGAAGCGCAGGTATTACGCGCGGTTATGGAACGTAACACTGGGCCGTTAGCGAATGAAAGCATAGCGGGCATCTTCCGTGAAATAATGGCCGCCTGTCTGGCGCTTGAAAAACCACTTAGTGTTGCTTTTTTAGGTCCCGAAGGGACTTATACTCATGGCGCGGCATGCAAGCATTTTGGTAATTTAATCGAGCCGCATTCGGTTAACAGTATCGAAGAAGTGTTTCGTCTGGTGGAGGCCGAAGGGGCAAATTTTGGTGTGGTGCCAGTAGAGAATTCAACCGAAGGTGTGGTTAATCATACCCTCGATTTGTTAATGAACTCCAGCCTGTCTATCAGCGGTGAGGTGGCGCTTCGCATTCGTCATAATTTGTTAAGCAACGAACCCGACTTATCGACTATTCAGCGTGTTTATGCACATCAACAATCCATCGCGCAATGCCGTTTGTGGCTGGATAAAAACCTGCCAAATGCAGAACGGATTGCGGTAAACAGTAATGCCGAAGCGGTGCTGATTAGCCGTGACCATAAAAATTCGGCAGCCATTGCCGGTGTCATGGCTGCCGAGCTTTATAACGTTGCAATAGTCAATCCTGATATCGAAGATGAGCCGCGAAATACCACACGTTTTGTTATCATCGGTCAGTACCAGGCACCCGCGAGTGGTTCTGATCGCACCAGCTTGCTGGTGTTCGCGCACAATCGCCCAGGTTCACTGTATGATTTATTGAAACCGCTGGCAAAACGTAATATCAGCATGAGTAATATAGAGTCGAGACCTTCACGCAGTGGTGTCTGGGAATATGTTTTTTTTATTGACATTGATGGTCACCACAACGACACACCAATAGCAGCGGCGATAGCAGAAATCGAACAGTCATCCGCCATGGTGAAAATACTGGGTTCATACCCTAAAGCCGTTTTATAGACATTTTAATCGATATTTTAATAAGCGCAAATGAGTCATGATAAATAAATCTTTTCTTGAACTGGCGACAAAGGGCGTACAGCAACTGACACCTTATCAACCGGGAAAACCAGTTGAAGAACTTGAGCGTGAATTAGGGATACGGTCTTCTATCAAGCTCGCCTCAAACGAAAATCCATTGGGCGCGAGCCCGTTGGCGTTAGCAGCGATAGCAAAGGCTTCTGCAAACATTCATTGCTATCCAGATGGTGGTGGTTTTGCATTAAGTCATAAACTGGCAGAAAAACACCAGCTAGATGCCTCTAATATAACCTTGGGTAATGGTTCTAACGATATTCTGGAGCTGGTGACGCGTGCCTTTTTATCGCCTTCACATTCTGCTGTGTTTTCGCAACATTCTTTTGCGGTGTATCCCATAGTAGTGCAGGCGGTAGGGGCAGTCGCAAAGGTAGCGAAAGCCTTTGCTGAAGATCATGAGAGTATGCCTTTAGGCCATGACCCTGATGCCCTGCTGTTGCAGATAGATAAAAAAACACGCGTTGTTTTTATTGCTAATCCAAATAACCCGACAGGGACGTGGTTAGATACGGCGACTCTGGAAGAGTTGTTTAATAATATCGCGTTGAACATTATCATTGTTCTCGATTTGGCTTATACCGAATATATGGATGAGAGTCTGCAACCACCCATTAAACGGTGGTTAGAAAAGTTTCCTAACTTGGTGATAACGCAGACGTTCTCGAAAGTATATGCACTGGCTGGTTTAAGGGTGGGTTATGCGATGTCAAATCCAGAAATAGCGGGCATTTTAAATCGTGTCAGGCAACCGTTTAATACCAACATCCTTGCCCAGGCGGCAGCCCTTGCATCGCTAGATGATAATGCACATGTCATAAAAAGTGTCGCGATGAATAATGCGGGAAAAACATTTCTACAGAATGCCTTTTCAGCCATGCAGCTAGACTCTTTACCAACCATGGGTAACTTTATAGCGGTTAATGTTAAATGTGATGGTCTGGACTTATATCAGAAAATGTTAGAGCAGGGCGTTATCGTCAGACCCGTAGCAAACTACGCCATGCCTGAATATTTGCGTATAACCATCGGCACGCAGCAACAGAATGAACGCTGCATTGAAACTTTAACGCAATGCTTAAATTGATATGCCTCTAGCCGTAAGCGATACCATTAATCATTTATGCGTTATCGGCACGGGTTTAATTGGTGGTTCATTTTGCCTTGCCCTGAAACAGGCGGGTGCCTGCAAAACCATTACTGGCGCTGGACGCAGTGAAAAAACATTACAAAAAGCGCAACAACTAAAAATTATTGATCGCTACGAAACGGATATTGTTGAAGCCGTAAAAGGCGCAGATGTTATTTTTGTTGCAGTACCTTTAGGTGCAATGCCGTCGGTTTTTGAAAAAATCGCCGAGGGTTTGCAGCAGTCGAATAACCAGCATGCCATTATTACAGATGCGGGTAGCTCCAAGCAGCAGGTGGTACAGCTAGCGACAAAAATCTTTGCCGACTCATTTGCAGGCAAGGCTAGCCGCTTTGTTGCCGGACACCCCATTGCAGGTACTGAGAATAGTGGGCCGAGCGCAGCCTTCGCTGAACTGTATAATGATCGCCGCGTTATCCTTACGCCGACCGATAATACCGATGCTGAGGCAGTAAATTTGGTTACCAAGCTTTGGTGCAAAACCGGTGCCTTGGTTGAGATGATGGATGCAAAACATCACGATAAAGTGCTGGCAGCAACCAGCCATCTTCCGCATATATTAGCGTTTGGTCTGGTGCATTGCCTGGAAAACATGGATGATATAGAAAATGTTTTTCGTTTTGCGGCAGGTGGTTTTCGTGACGTAACGCGTATTGCTTCCAGTGACCCCACCATGTGGCGTGATATTTGTTTGAATAATCAGCAGCCTATTCTTGATATGATGAAACGTTATAAGGACGAACTGGATATGTTATATAATGCGTTGGAGAAGGGCGATGGTGAAAAACTAATGGAGGTTTTTCAACACGCCAAGCAAACCCGCGATAAGTTTACCCATTGATGTAGGTAATGGTGACCCATTATTTTATCATGCTTTTTTTACGTTTTTTGTGGCTCAGGGTTGAGCTGTTGATGAACGAAAGAATAGACAAAAAATAAATCAATTCGATAACACATATAATTTATGAAATTCATCATTCAAGGCAGCCTTAACCAAGTGAAGTTACAGGGTACGATTCGTGTCCCTGGCGATAAGTCAATTTCTCATCGTTCGATTATGTTTGGCTCGCTTGCCGAGGGCACAAGTCATATTAGTGGTTTTCTTGAAGGTGAGGACAGTCTGAACACCTTGCGTGCGTTTCAGGCAATGGGCGTTAATATTGAGTGGTCAGGTGATGGTAAAGTAAAGATCGACGGCGTTGGCATGTTCGGTTTACAACCGCCGTCACAGGCTCTCGATTTGGGTAATGCTGGAACCTCAATGCGCTTGTTGGCTGGTCTGCTTGCCGGTCAGCGGTTCGATGTTGAATTAAAAGGTGATGTATCCTTGTCAAAACGGCCAATGAAACGTGTTACTGAGCCACTGGCAAAAATGGGTGCAAAAGTGATCGCTGCAGAAGGTGGTAAGCCGCCGTTGAAAATTAGCGGTAACCAGCGGCTAACTGGCTTTCACTATCAAATGCCAATGGCAAGCGCTCAGGTTAAATCCTGTTGTCTGCTCGCTGGCATGTACGCTCAGGGGAAAACCTGCGTCACTGAGCCGGCGATAACACGCGATCATACCGAGCGAATGTTAAGCGCTTTTGGCTGTGATGTGGATGTGGTTGATGCTCGTTCGGGTGCAACCGTATGCATCGAAGGCCCAGTAACCTTAACGGCAACTGATATTGATGTGCCTGCCGATATCTCGTCCGCGGCATTTTTTATGGTAGGGGCGAGTATCGCTGCTGATTCAGATATTACCTTGTTGCATGTGGGTATCAACCCAACGCGCACCGGAGTTATTGAAATATTGAAGCGCATGGGAGCCAATATTAGCCTGTCTAATGAAAAAGATGTAGGTGGTGAGCCAGTAGCGGATATTCGTATACAAAGTGCAAACTTAAAAGGCATCAAAATTCCGCAGTCACTGGTACCGCTAGCTATTGATGAGTTTCCTGCGTTATTTATTGCCGCTGCTTGCGCCGAGGGTCAAACCATTGTTACCGGTGCAGAAGAGTTAAGAGTAAAGGAAAGTGACCGTATACAGGTGATGGTCGATGGTTTGCTTGAATTAGGCGTTAAAGCGCAGGCAACTGAAGATGGGGTGATTATACAAGGTGGTGAAATCGGTGCTGGCACGGTACACAGCCACGATGATCACCGTATTGCGATGGCATTTGCCATGGCTGGGCTACGCGCCAGTGGTGAAATTCATATCGAAGAATGTGACAATGTAAACACCTCTTTCCCCGGATTTGCTGAATTAGCGTCATCTTGTGGCTTGTCAATACAGGTTTTTGATGCTTGAATTTAAGATGTTGAACAATATAAAATACACGGCAAGGCACAGAAGTGTTGAGGCGATGCAAGCATCTGTCCAGATGTTTACATCGCCGACGATACTGCCAGAAGAAAAATGCCAAGTGCCACTGCACTTCAAACATTCATTATAATGTGTCCATGAGTAAAACAATGATTCCTGTTATCTGCTTGGATGGTCCCAGCGGTGTCGGTAAAGGCACGATTTGCCTTGCTATTGCTAGGCGTCTTGGCTGGCATATACTAGATAGTGGCTCGTTATACCGGATTACCGCCTTACAGTTTTCCCGGCTTTTTCCAGAGACAGAGGTAAATACCGTCGCTGAGTCGCAGCTTGTAGAAATGGTGTCTTCATTATCGGTTTCTTACCAGCAAGTAAACAATGAATTGCAGATACTGTTGCATGATGAAGACATTACACGGCTTATTCGAGATGAAAAAATGGCAGAGAAGGCATCGCAAGTTGCGGTAATTACCGCCGTTCGGGATGCGCTGCTAGCGCGTCAAAGGGCATTTTTACAGGCGCCAGGGCTGGTCGCCGATGGCCGCGATATGGGCACAGTGGTTTTCCCTGATTCCATATTAAAAATATATCTCACTGCCAGCCCAGAAGAAAGAGTGCAAAGGCGTTATAAGCAGTTGAAAGAAAAGGGAATAGATGTTAATATCTCGACCCTCGTAGAAGAGTTGCGACTGCGTGATGATCGTGATATGAACCGTGAGGTAGCGCCGCTGAAGCCAGCGGCTGATGCCATTATTGTGGACACAACCATGCTCAATATCGAACAGGTCATAAATGAAGTGATGAATTGGGTGGCGCAGCGAGAGGTTGTCGCATAACCTGTGTTGCAACTATTTGCCGTTTACCTGTTACATCTAACGCAAATTATATTAAAATGAGTTGTGTGAAAACAATTGTATAAAACTAAATTGTATAAAACTAGGGGTCTGCTACACGGCAGACTATATTTATTAACTTAACAGTGCTTCCATTTGCTATTAATCATTGTTGCCTGTACTGGCTTTAATAATGATGTTCCACAGCTAAATAAGCGCACAATCAAAAAATTATATTATGTCTGAAAGTTTTGCAGAATTATTCGAAGAAAGCCTGAGTCAAACCGACATGAGTGCCGGCAACGTTGTTATTGGTATTATTGCCGATATCGCTGATGGATACGTTATCGTATCTGCGGGTTTGAAATCAGAAGGTGTTATTCCTGTTAGTCAATTCACCAATTTACAGGGTGAATTAGAAGTTAGCATTGGTGATGAAGTTGAAGTGGTGCTGGAAGCGGTGGAAGACGGCTACGGTGAAACCCGACTGTCTCGTGAAAAAGCCAAACGTGCTAAAGCCTGGATTACCTTAGAAAAATCATTTGAAGCAGAAGAGATTATTACCGGCATTATTACTGGCAAGGTTAAAGGTGGCTTCACTGTCGAACTGGGCGATATCCGTGCATTCCTGCCAGGTTCACTGGTTGATGTTCGTCCAGTACGCGATACCGCTTACCTGGAAAATAAAGATCTTGAGTTTAAAATTATTAAACTGGATCAAAAGCGTAATAATGTTGTTGTTTCTCGTCGTGCGGTTGTTGAAAACGAATACAGCGAAGAACGCGAAGCATTACTTAATAGCATCGAAGAAGGTAAACCGATTAAAGGCGTGGTTAAAAACCTTACTGATTACGGCGCGTTCCTTGATCTTGGTGGCATCGATGGCTTGTTACATATTACTGATATGGCATGGAAACGTGTCCGTCACCCTTCAGAAGTGGTTGAAGTGGGGTCAGAAATTGAAGTTATGGTGCTTAAGTTCGACAAAGAGAAAACCCGTGTTTCTCTAGGTCTGAAACAACTGGGTGATGACCCATGGACTGAAATTGCACGTCGCTACCCTGAAGGCTCACGTTTATGGGGCAAGGTTAGCAATATTACTGACTACGGCTGTTTTGTTGAAATTGAAGATGGCGTTGAAGGCTTGGTTCATGTTTCCGAAATGGACTGGACCAACAAAAACGTTAATCCTGCGTCTATCGTGACTCTGGGCGAAGAGAAAGAAGTGATGATTCTTGATATTGATGAAGATCGTCGTCGTATTTCTCTGGGTATGAAACAGTGTCTGGCTAATCCATGGGATGAGTTTTTTGCGACACACAATAAAGGCGATAAAGTCAGCGGAACCATTAAATCAATCACTGATTTTGGTGTGTTCGTTGGTCTTAATGGCGATATCGATGGTCTCATTCACATGTCAGATATTTCATGGGATGACAACGGTGAAGACGCAGTGCGTAACTACCGTAAAGGCGACTCTATTGATGCCGTTGTATTATCTATTGATGCGGAACGTGAGCGTATTTCACTGGGCATCAAACAGATGGAACAAGACCCTGTTTCTACCTATATCGCAGAAAACAAAAAAGGCTCTATTGTTAAAGGTACTGTCGTTTCTGTTGATGCCAAAGCCGCAATCATTGACTTAGCTGAAGGTGTTGAAGGTACATTACGTGCATCCGAGTTGTCACGTGACCGCGTTGAAGATGCGAGCACGGTGCTTAAAGTGGGTGATGAAGTTGAAGCCAAACTGATGGGTGTTGATCGCAAAAATCGGGGTATTGCACTGTCGATTAAAGCGAAAGACTATGATGATGAATCAGAAGCACTAAGAGACTTTTCAGATAATCAGGATGCGACAGTTGGCGCAGCGCCAACCCTCGGTGACTTACTGAAAGAGCAAATGAAATCTAAGGATTCATAACGACTAGCCTGATTAGTTTACCTAGGAGCTTGTCCGAGAATAGAGAACCTACTGCAAATCCCATAAAGGTCAT
>CAZMLD010000074.1:0-8895 GCA_964566975.1 uncultured Thiotrichaceae bacterium
CCCTAAAAATGGCTTTCTCTCGCTACGATCAACTAAATCCGACAGACTCCTAGATGGAATTATCTATAATTCGCGCTGTCTTGTTATATGCTTGGAATTGACTATCAGCAAGTTGGCATGTTTATAACGTGTTTGGCGTGCAGAAAACGAAATTTTAGTCCCACTTATTGGTCTGGCATAATTTCCGCTGTTATACTGCACCGGATTTTACCTTCTGGCATGACGCCAGATCATTATAGATTTTAACTAATTACCCGTGTGTTATTTATGAAAATATTCTCTTTACTCTTGTTTGTTTCTTCTTTATTCCTAACTTTTACCGTATCTGCCGAGATAGATAATACCGAAAAGTTAAAACAGGTATTGGCGGAGACCATGCCCAGTGTGAAAGTCACCAAAATCTCGACCACGCCAATAGAAGGATTGTACGAGGTCATTGTTGGCGCTCAGGTGGTTTATATGAGTGTTGATGGACGTTATATGATAGAAGGCAATCTGTATGACCTGAAAACCAGAAAAAATGTCAGTGAAATAGCAAAATCTGCTATTCGTCTGGCTGCAATAGAAAGATTTGGAACCGATAATTTACTGGCGTATACACCAGAAAAAGTTGCAGGCACGATAACGGTGGTGACGGATATAGACTGTCCTTTCTGCCGGCGTTTGCATGATGAAGTGCCTACGTACCTGGAAAATAATATACAGGTTCGATATATTTTTATGCCACTTAAAGGTGCCGCATCGATGAGAAAATCAGTCAGTGTGTGGTGTTCAGACGACCAGCAGCTGGCACTGGATATTGCTAAAGCGGGTGGTAACCTTGAAGAAAAAAGCTGTGATCATCCTATTGCAGAGCATTTACAACTTGCACGAGAGCTGGCTGTACGTGGCACGCCGGCAATTATTTTAGAAGATGGTCAAATGTTACCTGGTTATGTACCAGTGGCAAAAGTACTGGCTAAATTAGCTGAACTGGCTAATTGACAGCGGCACGTTTAGGCAGCAATTAATATAACGGTAGGTCACTTTTTATCTCGCAGACACGTTGATGCCAATTAATGTGTGAGCCAATAAAGTGGCTTGTTTGCCTGCTATTAAATATCCGGTATTAAATCTCTAGGAGCTTGTCCGAGAATGGAAACCGTAGCGAAAAATTGAGATTTTTAGTCCAGTTTTTCGAACATTTGAGGCGAGCAGTGGTGCATGGATGCACCGTTTACGAACCAAAGGATGGAATAGCACCGCTATTTAACGAAAATGTTCGGAAAAATGGGCAAAAATATCGGTTTTGCAGTAGGTTTTTCCATTCTCGGACAAGCTCCTAGGTTCACTTTAGCCAGACCATTTCCTTGTGATGAGTAAACAAAATTCCTGTTTTAACGCTGTGCTTCGGCCATAATTTTTTGACCCCTTCGCGGTAGTAGTTCAGCTGTTTTGAAAACGCCATAGCTGCCTGTCTCGCCTGCGCTGAAGGGTCTGCCTTCTGGTTCGTTATTGGCGTATTCCGTTGCCATTGCTGCTGTGTTTTGTAGTCAATTATCCATATCTCTTTGTCTGATTTGATCAGTCGGTCAATGATGCCGTAAACCGCCTGCCTGCTTTGTAAATACATCAAAGGCATCTCATTGTAAGTTTGTTTGTCTGCTGCTGGGTTAAATATGTGGTCAAGTTCAGGGTGATGAAATACCGCCATGGCTTCTTCCATGCAGGTATCAAGGGATGAGATAAATGCGGGTTTGTTGAGCGCTGTTTCTGCTTTTAGCTGTTGCTGTATCTCGCTAATTGTTTGTTCTGCTGCTGGATAAGTATTGGTTTTACAAAATTGTTCTAGGATACGGTGAATAATGCTGCCACGCCATTTTGTGGCATCATGTTCCATATCAAGTGTTGTTTCTAGTGTCGTTGCCTTATCACGGCTCTGCTCGTGCGTATGGTTTTGTTGATGTTCATTCGTGTCCAGACTCGGTGCAATCATAAAAGAAGATTCTGTGATTGTTTTCATTGGGCTTAACAGGCGTTGATCGCAAACAAAGGGTACTGACGCGGGTGTTTTCGCCTTGCTGAGTTGGTTAACGTTACTGGCATCGTAACTTAAGTGCTGGATTGTTTTATAGTCGGTGCAGTCGCTAGTTGTTTCTGCAAGGTCATTTTTCAGGCCATCACTGGTTCTATTAAGGTCATTTTCTGGTGCTACTTCGGGACTATTAGTTAGGCCGTTTTTGATTATCTGATACCAGCTATTCGCTTGGTTTTGCTTGTTTGCGCTGCGACGGTTGCCTGTGCCACTAATAAAAATCTGTTCACGGGCGCGGGTAAGGGCAACATAAAGCAGGTTTAATTCTTCACGTGCTTGTTCATCGAGTTTTTCCTGTTGCAGCTTTTGTGTCATCTGATCGGTGTTCTGTTTACTGAGCTGTAATTGAAAGTTGACAGGTCGTGAATTATTCGCCGGCCAACGCACTAGGCTGGCGTAAGCGTTTCGGTTGACCGTTGTATTATTGCAGTCAGCTAAAAATACAATCGGTGCTTCCAGCCCTTTACTGCCATGAATGGTCATTAGGCGAACGCGGGACACATTACCCTGGGTCAGCGGTTCCTGTGGCGGGCTTGATGAAAAACTTTTCAGGTGTTTTAACTGTTGTAAAAAGCGGGTAATGCTGGGATAGCGTCCACTATTAGTCTCCAGTGACAGCTCAAGAAAGCGTTGACAGTTAGCCGCAACTTTTTGTTTGTTTTCTGTTTTATTTACTGCCACGTAACGCTGAATAATATTGCCTTCAGAAAAAATTTTGTCCAAGCAGTCATGTATCGGCAGTTGTTCTGCCAGCTTTTGCCAGCGTGGTAGTAGTTTGGCCGCTCGTCGTAGTGGCTTGCTGAGGCTGGGTGAGTTAGAGAGACTGTCTGCCTTTTGCGTTGAGTTTGTTGCCAGTAATAATAGTCGTTCATACCAGTGTGGGCTGTGTTTTTGTTGTGCTAGTCGTGTTAAATCATTGTCGCAGGCATTAAATATCGGTGATTTTAAGACTTGTGCCAGAGCCAAGTTGTTGTACGGTGTAATTAGTGTGTTAAGCAGGCAGGTTAAATCCTGAACCTCCAGACAGTCGAGCAGTCCCCCTTTTTTATTGCCAATGAAAGGAATGTTGTATTGTTTTAAGGCCTTTTCGTAAATATCGATGTGGGTGCGGGTACGCATTAATATCAGAACATCGCCATATTTGGCTGGGCGAATGCTGCCATCGTCAGTAATCAATGCGGGTTTATCAATCAGTTGAAAAACCTGCCTGGCGATATAGTCTGCTTCTTTATGCCTGGGGGTGGTAACGATTATTTCTCTGGGCTGGGTCAGGGGGTTGCGAAAAGAGACCAGGGCTGTCTCTTCTGCATCGGCTTGCTCATCCTCAGTAAACAACTCGCAAAGCTGTACCCGCCCCGGTAGTGTGCCAAGATGGGTGTCATGTGTGGTGTAACTGGTCATGATGGCTTGGACTGCATCTTGCTCAAAGACCTGATTGACGCAGTGAATAATGGCGGGAGACGAGCGCCGTGAAAAGTCTAGCGGCGTTGCTCTGGCAGACAGGTTCTGTGCTAACCACAAACTGGCCTGTGCCTGTAGTGCAGGGTTGGCGCGTCTGAAACTGTATATCGACTGCTTTTCATCGCCAACCAGAAAAACACTGCGCGGGCATGCTTGTGTAGTAAAACCACTTGCTAAATGTTGCCTGGGCGGTGCTTCGCCAGAGCCAGATGATCGTGGTGATGGGTCGGCGGCAATTTCTTCCAGTATTGGTGACAGTAATTGCCATTGCGTGGGGTTGGTGTCCTGAAATTCATCAATTAACAAATGGTCTATACGCTGATCAATTTTATACTGTACCCATTGTGCATTGTCGGCATGGTGCAGTAACTGGTAGCATTTCCATTCTAGGTCGGTGAAATCAAGCAAGCGCATTTCTTTTTTTAGACGCTGGAATATTTCCACATAGTGACATCCAGCATAATACCAAGCGTGGTTTATTTTTAAGGTGAGCAAACGTTTTAGCTGTTCATTGGTGTTCTGTATTTTACCAGCAAGATATTCGTGTAATTCAATAAAACGCTCTGCATTCTCTGTGCCTAATTTTTTTTCCAGGGTAGCGGTGTATTTACGTCCCTGCACTAAAATGTCGCCATCTTTTTTTAAAAAGGCAGAGCTGATTAACGCGAAGGTGAGCGGTTTGTCCGTTTCTTGTTTTTGCGTCTGTTTAAGCGCCTGGTTAATACTGGTCGCATGTTTTTCACTGCTTATGTTTTTATTTTCAAGCAATAAATTGGCAAATACGGTTAGTTTTTGTGTGTTGTGTTCATTAAGAAAAACGCTAATGGGGTCCTGCTTGCCATCGATGAAAGCCTGGTCAATTTGCAGGAACTGAGTGAGTGCATCACGGGCAAAGGCAATCGGTTTTTGCGTATGTGCGGTATAGGCCCACCAGTCACTACGATGCGCTAAAAAATTGGATAAGGCGGTTAAAGTGTTGTCCGGACCATTACACACCTGCATGATAAAATCCAGCTCCTGGTTTAGCGTGGATTTGGTATTGAGCCCAGCATTATTGAATAAAGTTTGCCACGCCTGGCGTTCCAGCATACTGGTGTCTTCCAGTAACTCAAAACCGGGTGGAATATCGGCTTCTAGGGGAAAACGCGATAAAATGTCCTGGCAGAATGAATGGAAGGTTTGAATCCGAACTGGGTACAGGCTGTGCATCAACTTGTCATAAAGCCCGCCAGCAAGGGTTTTTGTTACAGTGTCGCTGTCACAGCCGATTTGTTGCAGCAGTTCGCCCAGTTCTTTATCGTCTGCGGTGGCGAGTTCATACAGGCGTTGATTCAAGCGAACTTGCATCTCAGCCGCCGCTTTGCGGGTGAAAGTCAGTGCAATAATATTGCCTGGCTGTGCGCCATCAATAAGCAGGCGTATAATACGAGTGATTAATAACCAGGTTTTTCCACTGCCAGCTGACGCTGAAACGGTAGCATTAAACCTCGGATTGCAGGCATCAAGAGGGTTGGGTTGCGTGTTTGTAGAAGACATGGTGAGTAGTTTATAGAGACAGATATTTTATTCAACTTTAACCCCTGCATAGACACGCGATGATAGCGCAACTCTTTGAAAATAATATCATTTTAAAATATTTGCCAAGCATTATGGGTGTGGCTACATATTTAAAAGCGCTATATTTTCCAAATGCTTGCACTATCATTCATGCTTCTATGTAGGAATTAGGGTTTAACAGGTGTTAAAGTAGCGCTGTTTTGACAGCAAGCGTTAGATTATAGAGTGAGTCGAGTTAAATGAGCAAATACGATGCCTCGTCGATCGAGGTATTAACTGGCCTGGAGCCAGTGCAAAAGCGACCAGGCATGTATACCGATACTTCTCGGCCAAATCATCTGGCACAAGAAGTTATCGACAACAGTGTTGACGAAGCCATTGCGGGTCATGCCAGTAAAATTGATGTGGTGCTGTATAAAGATAGCTCCATCAGTGTGACCGATGATGGTCGAGGTATGCCAGTGGATATTCATCCTGAAGAAGGCATCTCCGGGGTGGAAGTAATTCTTACCCGTTTGCATGCGGGTGGTAAATTCTCCAATAAAAATTATGAATTCTCCGGCGGTTTGCACGGTGTTGGTGTGTCGGTGGTTAATGCGCTGTCATCGAAAGTAACGGTGGAAGTGCGCCGTGATGGCAACATCCATGAAATGGCTTTTGCTTTCGGTGCAAAAACCAGCAAGCTGAAAAAAATTGGCACTGTTGGCAAGCGTAATACAGGCACTAAAATTCATTTCTGGCCAGAGCCTAAATATTTCGATACGCCCACCTTTTCCATTAGTAAACTAAAGCATGTGCTACGCGCCAAAGCGGTATTATGTTCGGGTCTAGCGGTTAGTTTTACCGAGGAAAAAACGGGTGACAGGCAGAGCTGGCTTTATGAGGGTGGGCTGGCCGATTATCTGGGCGAAAATTTATTTGAACGCGAATGTTTACCCGCGGAGCCTTTTGTTGGCAGCATGAGCAGCTCTACCGAGGCGGTTGACTGGGCACTCACCTGGCAGGTTGAAGGGGCTGAGTTAACCACCGAGTCTTATGTCAATCTGATTCCGACAGCAGTAGGTGGTACTCATGTCAATGGTTTGCGTACCGGCTTAACGGAAGCTTTGCGAGAGTTTTGTGAGATTCGTAGCCTGTTGCCGCGTGGTGTGAAATTAAGCCCAGAAGATGTCTGGGATAAAGTCTGTTATGTGCTTTCGGTTAAATTGGCTGATCCACAATTTTCTGGGCAGACTAAAGAGCGACTATCCTCGCGTGAATGTGCCGCTTTTGTTTCTGGTGTGGTGAAGGACGCATTTAGTTTATGGTTGAATCAGCACACTGAAGCTGGTGAAGCCATCGCTATGTTGGCGATAGAAAATGCACAGCAGCGGTTACGCGCTGGAAAAAAGGTCATTCGCAAAAAAGTCACCAGTGGCCCCGCATTGCCGGGCAAATTGTCCGACTGTTCGTCTCAGGACATTAGCCGATCAGAATTATTTCTGGTTGAAGGTGACTCTGCTGGTGGTAGTGCCAAACAAGCACGTGACCGAACTTTTCAGGCTATCATGCCACTGCGTGGGAAAATATTAAATACTTGGGAGGTGGAGCATGACCAAGTGCTCGGCTCGCAAGAGGTGCATGACATCTCCATCGCCATCGGGGTAGATCCAGGCTCATCAGATCTAAAAGATTTACGTTATGGTAAAATCTGCATTCTTGCTGATGCCGACTCCGACGGTTACCACATCGCTACTTTATTATGCGCTTTGTTCCTGCGTCACTTTAGACCGTTAGTGGAAGCTGGGCATATCTTTGTTGCCATGCCGCCGTTGTTTCGTATTGATGTTGCCAAAGAAGTATTTTATGCACTTGATGAGCCAGAAAAGCAGGGCATACTCGATCGCATCGAAGCGGAAAAAAAGCGAGGGAATGTTAGTGTCACGCGATTTAAAGGGCTGGGTGAAATGAATCCGATGCAATTGCGTGTCACGACTTTAGCGCCTGACACTAGGCGGCTGGTTCAGTTAACACTAGGTGAAGGCAATGCCAGTGATCTTATGCTAGATATGCTGCTGGCAAAAAAACGTGCGGCGGATAGAAAAGCGTGGCTGGAACAAAAAGGTTCGCTAGCGCAAGTGTGAGCAGGCGATAAATATGAAATCTGCTCAATATATTTGGCACTGATTTTCTTGGTATGAACTTTAAAAACATTCAACAGTCTGAAACTCAAATTTGAAAACCAGCAGTGTCTGTCCTGCATCCCTGCTTTTATGAACCAGGAGCTTGTCCGAGAATGGAAACCGTAGCGAAAAATCGAGATTTAGGGGAATCAGGTAAAATTTCCATTATTAAAAATGTAATGCATGCCTTCCCTGTTTTAGGCAGCATGTAAAAAACACACAAAAAATTAAAAATAGAGGATTTAAAATGAAATTAATTATTACCGTAATTTTCGCTACTGTATTGTTGGCAGGCTGTGGAGAAAAAACCGCTTATGAAGATGTAGCACCAAAGTTGGTGGTTGGACAAAGTTTGGAACAGTTTGCAATCAATGACCAGTTTGGAGAAACACATAAAATACAGGCAGATACAAAAAAAGTAATATTTGCGTTTGAGCAAAAGCCTGCTCATGCGGTTAATGATTTTCTAGCGACTAAGTCATCAACTTATCTGCAAGATAACAACGCATTTTTTGTCGCCGATGTGAGTGCTGCGCCGTTCATGGTAAGAAGAATGTTTATCATGCCAGATCTTAAAGATTTTAAACATAGCGTTTTAATTTTTGAGGACAAAAGCATGGCTGCACCGTATCGAGCAGGCGTTGACGAAAAAAGCATTGTTATTGTCTATCTGGATAACCAGAAAATTGTAGAAATAAAAAAGGTTACGGCAACAGAAGAAGGTCTTTCACTGGCGATTGAGCAGCGTGCGACAGAAAGTAAATATTGATTCAAACAGTGAATGGGGTGGGTTATCACCCGAAACGTAACTGATCTGTTACGTGAGTTTTACACTAAGTAATGGCTTGCGGTTAGCAACCTAGTACATCAACCAGCTTAAAGTGTCGGTCTCAGCGATTCTGAGATGCCCCACCTCGGCGTTGTAGCGATTGACAAGGGGTCTGGCCATTGTCTTCACGCTACGCCTTGATGTGACGCATCTCAGAATCGCTGAGACCGACACTTTAAGCTGGTTGGTGTACTAGAACAGTATCACAGGATATTGAGACCCCTCTTTTGAGCGCAGGAGTGGTGTTCTGGTTTATTTTCGTCTTGCATTTAAGCGACCTGCATTTAAACGATCTGCATTTAAACGATAGATTATATGGCATCACAATCAGAACTTGAGTTCGAAGGCATCGAAAAATTGCCATTAGCTGAATTCACCGAAAAAGCGTACCTTGATTATTCCATGTACGTTATTTTAGACCGCGCCCTGCCTTTTATTGGTGACGGTTTAAAGCCCGTACAGCGCCGCATTGTTTACGCCATGTCTGAACTCGGCCTGAGTGCTTCATCTAAACACAAAAAATCAGCGCGTACTGTTGGTGATGTATTGGGTAAATATCATCCGCACGGTGACTCTGCCTGTTATGAAGCCATGGTATTAATGGCGCAGCCGTTTTCATATCGTTACCCGCTAGTAGACGGGCAGGGGAATTGGGGGGCGCCGGATGATCCAAAGTCATTCGCGGCCATGCGCTATACCGAATCGCGCCTAGCGAAATATGCTGAGGTTTTATTAGCGGAGCTGGGGCAGGGCACGGTTGACTGGAGACCCAACTTTGATGGCAGTCTGGATGAGCCTGAAACCCTGCCGGC
>CAZMLD010000075.1:0-8508 GCA_964566975.1 uncultured Thiotrichaceae bacterium
CTAGGAAGTGTTTTTAGTTTCTAACAACGTTCCAGATTTTGTTAATAATTTTAATGCTTCTTTAAAAATACTATCGATATGCTCCATATCAGGTGTGTTTTTTGGTATTGCTTTTTGGTCATGTTTGACACCATCAATAATGTCACTTATTAATCCTGGTTTTTCTTTATTCATCCTTTGGATTAGACATGTAAGGATATAGGCGCATGCATCTGCTGTTGCTGATTTCATTTCTTTTACCTCGTAATGACGTTGCTGGTATTTTACTTTTTTATTTATAAACAAGTCCCGAAAGTGATGGCCAGATAAAATGTAAAATTGATCTCTAAAACAAATTTTAAATTTGTCTACAATCCTAATTGTGACTGCTGAAAATTTCAAATTGCTACAGAAATAAAAGGTTTGTTTTATCTCTGTGCGAATGCGTTCGAGATTTTTGTTATATTTCTATAAGACATACACTTGGACATGTAGTAAAAAACTTGTCTCTGGAATATATCAAAAAGTCCAAGCAAAAAAAATCCCCCAGTTAAGGGGGATTTAAGATAACTAACACCAAGGTCATTAATGTGCCTGAAACTCCTTGTCATCAGACCACATCATGTTTGAGTTTATTAAGTTTCTTTTTGCCTGAACGCTGCGCAAAGGGCTATTTATAAACAGGCTAGCATTAATCTTGTGTAAGATTTCATCGGCCATAGCGCGGTTTTCCTGGTGAAATGTTTCATGGTCAAACCTATGTGTATTTGAGCTCCAGTTGCCATTGAATTTATTGGCAGCAGATGTCTTTATTTCGTGAAACTCTTCATTGTCCTGCCATAACATGTTCGAGTTTATGTAATCGCTTGCACTATGAGCGTGGGCAGATGATAGAAATATTGTTGTAAACGTCAGTGCTAGAAGTAACTTTGTCATAATCGTTAACCGGTATCGTTAAATAATAATATCATTATATTCTAATATAGAATGAGTGTCAATGATCTAGGTCTTTCCCATTACGGCAGTTCGTTCTGTTTCTGTATAGGTAGGGCGGCGTCACTGTTGTCCTGTCATTGTCTGGTATAATTCGCAAATGTTGTGTGTTTTTTTATAATGAGGGTATCTCTAAAAAATCGTCACTGGCATATTTTTGCGTGACCATCCCAATATCTACTTTAAAAATTGTGTAAGTATCTTTAACCCTCTTAAGCATTAAATCAGGCTGAGCTAGGCTTTATGGGTGTTTACTAAGGGTTCGGTATTGCTGGCACTGAATTTTAGGTAGTGGTCAAGCGCATGAACCTTCTGTTTTAAAAATTCGAAATCAATCATGAAAAATAGTTTAAATAGTTTAAAAAGTTTTATTTTCCTGCCATTGATACTTGTTGTGGCGATTGTGATTGTTGTGTCATCGGTAAAGAGCAATCAACCCGTTATCCATCAAAATGTCGGTTTCCCGATAACCATGGTCAAGGTCATCACTGCTGAAAAAATACCGTTTCGCGCTCGATCTATGGCCTTTGGCAATGTTGAACCTTCAGTTGTGCTTAATACGAAGTCAGAAGTCAGTGGCAAAATTAGTTACAAACATGTCGAGCTACAAAAGGGGGCAAGTATTGCCAAAGGTACAGTAGTGTTGCGCATTGAACCCACTATCTTCAAGATATTATTAACTGAAAGCCTGGCGGTACTGGCAAACAGTCAGTCTGCACTGCAGCAATTAGAGGTAGAAGAAAAAAGTACCATCGAAGCACTTACTATAGTGCAGAAAAATTTAGCTGTAGAACGTAAAGAACTTGAGCGTAACAAAGCACTTTTGGAAAAGCATATCATTTCATATTCTGACCTAGATAAGGCAAAGCAAAAAGTGCTTTCATTACAGCAGCAATCACAGAATATTGAAGGAAAACTAGGCGCTTTTGTTGCTCGAAGAGCCTCAATCAATGCACAAATAAAGCAATCAAAAAGCCAAGTTGATAAAAACAGAGATACCCTGAGTCGAACCGAGATTCGTTTACCTTTTGATGCGCGTATTGGTGAGGTGGCGGTTGAAAAAGGTGAGTTTGTACAGGCGGGTAGTGTTTTATTTGAGGCTCTAGGTATGCAGGCGGTAGAAATTATTGCACAACTTCCTGTTAGGCAGTTTCGCCCACTGGTGATGGGGCTTCATCTGCCTGATAACAAATCGATAAACTTACAAAACCTCGGCAGTATACCGTCCGCACTGTCAAGTTTGAAGCTGGAAGCACGTGTTCGCCTGGTTGGCAATGAAAGTGATTCTACATTCTGGCAAGGCAGACTCACTAACTTAAGTGCTTCTGTGGATCCCATTCGCGACACCCTCAGTTTAGTCGTACTGGTTGATAAATCTTATGACAATGGCACTTCAGATAAACGCCCGTCTTTGTTAAAAGGGATGTTCACCTCCGTTGAATTTTTGGCAGCAGCAAAACCAGCGTTGGTGTTACCTCGAAAAGCAGTACATCAGGGACGAGTTTATATTGCTACAGAAGAAAATAAACTGACCATTCGTACCGTTGACATACTGTTTACACAAGGTGATCTAGTGGTTATTTCTGATGCGGAACACGCAGGAGTAAAACCAGGTGAAAGCGTTATTATCAGTGATGTTATACCTGTTATGGAAGGCCTGCCATTAAAAGTCGTACTCGCTACTGAATATGAAGAAAAGTTGAAACAAATGGCTATGGGTGTTCCTGTAAGAGGTGGCTCAATGCAGGCTAATATAGATGCGAGCAATCGTTTATGATTCGTTTCTTCGCGCAGCATCCGACTGCGGGCAATATTTTGATGATGCTGATCCTTGCCGTTGGACTATTTTCATTAAGTCATTTAAATAAAGAATCCTTCCCACTGCTTGACCCCAGTATAGTCAAAGTGACTATGATATATCCAGGTGCTACTCCTGCTGACGTGGAAGACGGCATTTGCAACCGCCTGGAAGATGCTACTGATGGCATTAGTTTTTTAAAAGAACAAAGCTGTGATGCACGAAACAACATGGCAATTTTTAGTCTAGAGATGCAGCAAGCCGGAAACATTGATGCTTTTTATAATGATATAAAAGCGGCAATTGATGGGATTGCAAATTTTCCTGAGAAAACGGAAGATGCCATTGTTGAACAACTGGGACGTACCCGCTTGGTAGCAACGGTTGCCATTACTTCAAAAAACCTGACGACTTCTGAGCTAAAAACATTAACAGAGGCGTACCGCAGTAAATTGCTGGCACATTCTGCAATTCCAATCGTCACCATTGGCGGATTTTCAACGCAGCAGTTACAGGTTCTCATCCACCCAGATACCTTGCTCAAGTATCAGCTTAGTGTACAAGATATCGCTAATTTGATTGCGGCACAGGCCATTGATTTGCCTGCAGGGCTACTGGAAAGCAGCCAGATTTCTTATCAGATTCGTTTTGACAATGTTCGTAAAACCACGTCATCCTTGGCTGACTTGGTCATTTTGAATTCTCCAGGTGGTGGTGAAATCCGGCTGGGTGATATGGCGCGAATTGTAGAAGGCTTCGAACAACCGGAGCAACGGATTGAACTAAATGGTATGCCTGCTGGCTTGTTAACCATAAGAAAGAACACCACGGATGATACGATAAAAGTTTTTGCAGCCGTTAGTGATTTTGTAAAAGACGAAAATAAAATATTGCCTGAGGGGACGCGGCTAACGATAACCCAGAATAAAGCAGCGATAGTGAGCGACAGAATTAACCTGTTGATGAACAATGGCTGGCAAGGGTTGATACTGGCTACGCTTGCCATGTTTCTGTTTTTTAACTGGCGATATACTTTTTGGGTGGTGCTGGGGCTACCCGTTTCATTTCTCGGTGGTCTAGCTGTAATGGTGATGTTTGGCATCACCATTAATATGATTTCATTGATTGCATTATTGATGGCCATAGGTATTTTACTGGATGACGCTATTGTTATTTCCGAGAGTATCGCGCATGAATATGAGAAAGGGAAACCACCACTCGATGCCGTCATCGATGGTACGCATCGCGTGTTTACTGGCGTGATTGCTTCCTATTTAACATCGGCCTTTCTTTTTGGCAGCCTGTTGATGATGAAAGGTAACATGGGTCAGATCCTTGGTGTACTGCCCGTGGTGCTACTTTCAGTATTAACTATTAGTGTGATTGAAGCACTATTGATTTTGCCGCATCACTTAAAAAAATCATTGCAGCATACACAACACAAAAAGCCGCCTGTTTGGCGAATAAAGTTTGAAGCAGGTTTTGATCACCTGCGAGAAGCTGTTGGTCGCTTTTCAGACAAAGCGGTTGACTATCGCTACATAACCGTTGGTACGGCATTGGCTATGCTGGTTTTTTCCATTGGCTTGCTTGCTACCGGTACGGTTAAATTTAAAGCGTTTCCAAGTCTTGAGGGCAACACTGTAGAGGCACGTATTCTATTAGCACAGGGAACACCACTGGCTGAAACCGAACGAGTTGTCACGCAGTTATTAACTGCGTTGCATAAAACTTTACCCTCGCTTAATAAAAATGAATCAGAACCTTTAGTAAAAAATGTAAAAGTGAGGTATGGCGTACATGCTGATGTACCAGAAAATGGTACGCACCTTGCAACCATAAGTCTTGACTTGTTAAGCACGGAGAAACGCCATACAAAAAATCAGGATTTAATTAATCTGTGGCGAAAAAATAGTGGGGACATGGCCGGTGTAATCAGTGTGCAATTTATCGAGTCGGCAATAGGCCATGCAGGTCGTGCAATTGAAATCCGATTAAGCGGTAATGATCTAAACAAACTGTCTCAGGCATCATGGGAATTGCAAAACTGGCTACGGGGTTATGCTGGGGTGTCTAATTTACTGGATGATTTGCGCCCAGGAAAACCAGAATATAGCATTCGCTTAAAACCTGGTGCGCTGGCGGCGGGGGTCGATGCAAGCAGTGTTGCTGCACAGCTTCGTGCAGCTTACCAGGGTATTAAAATCGATGAAATATACCACCAACGCGAAGCTTATGAAATTATTGCTAGGCTTGATAGCAGGGCGGGTGAAGAATTACATGATTTTGATAATCTCATGGTGTTTTCCAAAAGTGGCATAGCCATTCCACTGAGTAGTGTTGCTGTAGTGACAAAAACACGAGGCTTTGCCCGCATTGGGCGCATCAATCATAAGCGCACAGTGACTATTTTTGGTGACGTAGACCAAGCGGTTGCTAATACTGCCGAAATTATACGAAGCACCGAAAATAATTTTTTGCAGGAACTGCAACAACGTTACCCTGAAATTGTTTTCAGTCTTAAAGGTGAGGTAGAGAGAGGCGGTGAAACCAGAGGTTCGATATTAAGCGGTTTTGCTTTGGGTGCGTTAGGCGTGTTTTTATTATTAAGCCTCATCTTTCGTAATTACCGAGAACCGGCACTGGTTATGCTTAACATTCCACTGGCTCTCATCGGTGCGATTTGGGGGCACTATATCATGGGGCTAGATTTTACTTTACCGAGTATGATTGGCTTTGTTTCTCTGGCTGGCGTTGTCGTCAACGACTCCATCTTATTGGTGGTGTATATTAAACAGCATGTGAAAGATGGACTGGTATTACGGGCGGCCACGCGACAGGCTGTGCGTGACCGTTTTCGTGCGATTTTTTTAACTTCCATCACCACCGTTGCCGGTCTCACTCCGTTACTTTTTGAAACTAGCACGCAGGCATTAATACTAGTGCCACTGGTAACCAGTATTGTGTTCGGTATGCTCACTTCAACACTATTAATATTACTGGTCTTACCTTCGGTTTATGTCATTATGGATGATATTGGCGCTATTAAACTTAATATGCATTTAGGCGTTAACTAATAACCGACGGCTGGCTTTACTTTCTGGGTTAAGAGTTGTTTCAGTTTTGTAATAGTCGATAATTTTAGCTGTGTTGATACCTAACTGGTTGCGTATTTCCCCCAAGCTTATTTTTAACAGCGGCTGGTATTCTATCTGATCCAGTGCTTGGCAATTTGATTTTTCAGCAAGCATGAGTGCTGAACGAAAAATTATTATATCGCGTTCTTTAAATCTATAATTGTCAGGGTATAAATATTTTGAAATGAGTTCAAATATTGATATTTCTTTATTAGATACCTGCTTTGTTGAACCCATGGTGTAGCCAATAACGAACGCCTCATCTGCTGGCATCAAACCTCGCCCAAGTAGAATATGAAGGTAGTCATGAGTCAGTAAATCAACTGCACCATGAAAGAGAGTCAGACCAGGAAGCGAAAGTTTTGGGTTCTCGATTAGCTTTACAATCAGTGGGATTTCTTTCTTTTCTGCGCCAACCTGTTTAAGAGAAACATGTGCCTGAGACAGGGTCATGTTGTTTTCTAAAATTGAAATATGCCAGTCAGTGTAATGCATCAGCATCACCGTTATCTTTATCAGTAGGTGCGAAGCCACAACGCATGGTATTTTCAGTGATGAAGCTTTCGTCCATAAACTGCATTAAATAGTTTTTTCCACCAGTTTTATAACCTAAACCACTTAATTTATAGCCACCAAAAGGTTGGCGAGATACTACTGCCCCTGTCGTTTTTCTGTTCAAATACAGATTGCCGACATTAAACTCTGTTTTGGCACGTTGTAAATTTAGAGGGCTACGAGAATATACTCCGCCAGTTAACGCATACTGTGAATTATTTGCTAGCGCTAATGCATGGCTGAAATTATTAGCTCGAAAAACAGATAGCACTGGACCAAAAATCTCTTTTTGAGCAAGCATGGAATCAGCATTCACCTCGGTAAAAATAGTCGGTGAAATAAAAAATCCGTGGCTAGAAAATTTAGGTGAGGCTGGTAACAGCAGGTTTGCTTCAGTTTTTCCTTTCTTGATGGCAGCTAGGATATGGTTATAAGCTTGGTCACTGATAACTGGACCCATGATGTTTTCCGGATGCTCAGGTGCACCCACTTTTATGCTTTGTGTGGCCTCCAGCAACCTTTCCATAAATTTTTGGTAGATATGATTAAGCACAATAACTCTGGATGCAGCGCTGCATTTTTGTCCTTGGTAACTAAATGCAGAGCTTACGGTGCCAGTAACGGCGACATCAAGATCGGCGTCGTTATCAATGATGATGGCATTTTTCCCACCCATTTCTGCAATCACACGTTTAATGTGTGTTTGTCCGGGGTTAAGCTGCGAGGCAATTTTAATTAAACGTGTGCCGGTTGCCATTGAGCCAGTAAAAGCAATGATATGGATGTCAGTTTGTTTTGCTAGGTATTCGCCGATTTCATTACCGCTACCAGTAATAAGATTCACCACACCGTCTGGTAAACCAGCCTCATGCAGTAAAGTGATAAATCTGGCAGCGATTACTGGGGTTTGTGATGATGGTTTTAAAATTGCAGTGTTGCCACTAACAATGGCAGCCGACAACATACCAACTAAAATAGCCAGCGGAAAATTCCACGGTGCAATGATTAGTGCAGTGCCGCGAGAATGATAATGTGAATAATTAGTTTCACCTGAAACTAAATTACCTGCCTGGTTTTCCAGGTTTTCTGCCTGCTGGGCATAGTAGTTTAAAAAATCTATTGCTTCACAAATATCTGCATCCGCTTCCTGCCAGTTTTTACCTGCTTCTAAAATTAGCCAGGCTGAAAACTCCAGTCTCTGTTGCTGTAAAAGTTTAGCAATGCTACGTAAAAAAACGGCACGTTCTGACAAATGCAATTTACTCCAGTATTGATGTGCATTTTTTGCACTGGCAATTGCCTTATCAGCCAACGCCTGGTTTGCTACAAAAACATTGCCGATGGTTTGTTCTGGCATAGCTGGATTGATTGACCGTATGGTCAAATTTGATGTGTGATGAGTCCCGTTGATGATTAGTGGATAATCTTTTCCGAGTTTAGATTGACACTTTAGTATTGCCTGCTGAAAGTTATCGCGTTCAGCCGTTTCAGTAAACCGGTGCAATGCCTGATTGCGAAATGGTTTTATTTTTGAGGGATGCTTTTCTGCAATAGAAAAAAATTCAGGTTTATCAAGAGTAAAAGCCTGTTTAGTATTTATTCTAATATCAGGCATACGTTGATCTGAACTATTTTCCAGTAATCGACGAACAAGATAGGCCATTCCCGGTAATGCCTCACCATAAGGAACATAGATACGCAGCGGGTATTTGTATTTGATGAGTCTAGTTTTCAATGCTTCGGCCATGCCATATAGCATTTGAAATTCAAAATCATGGTTAGACAGCTTGTATTTTTCGGCCATCGCAATAGTGGCTACAATGCTGCGTCTATTGTGTGTGGCAACAGCAGTTTTTATTATTGGGTGTTTTGATAATAAATAATTAAGACACAGCTCGTAGTTCGCATCGGTATCTTGCTTATTGTGCCATACTGGCAAAGGCCAGTTGTTTTGTTCTGCGGTTATGCTTTCATAATCCCAGTAAGCGCCACGTACTAGTCTTATAGTTGCCGGCATTTTTCGTTTTTGTAAAACATCATATATAG
>CAZMLD010000076.1:0-6868 GCA_964566975.1 uncultured Thiotrichaceae bacterium
TGGCTACTGGTCGTCTTCGCTCTACCCTGACTATTATTTTAATGCCTAGGAGCTTCCCCTCGCTACGATTTCTATTCTCGGACAAGCTCCTAGGTAGTCTATTTTTCAAGTGGTAGAAGCAGTATCAACTATCTTAGCAACAGTTATCATGTGCGTTTAGTTAGAGCGGGGCAGTCGTTTTTTGTTCAGAGGGTGTCTTCGGGGAGTTTTTCTTTTAACGCTTGGTTAATTAACCGTCGCAATTGCTTCTCCAAGTCGGGCATCAGCTGTTTGACGATGTCATCAGTGATCGACTGTAGTGATGGCGTTGCTGTTTCCTGCGGCATTATATCAATGCCCTGGTTGTCAGTCAGGTCAGGGTTCGCGGTCTCCGTTTCAGCCGTGATGTCGTAGTCAATCAGCGCCGATTCAATGCTGCTGGTTTCGCTCTCGATGCTGTCTACGCCATAAATATCATTTTCAGTGGCGCTGAATTCGTTGATATACAGGTTGTCTTCTTTGTCACCTGCTTTTGCTTCAAATTCTTCAGTGCTGTCAATGCTAAGGTCAAAATCTATTTTTTCATCATCCGCTGTTTTGCTCTTAATGACATCATCAAGAGTGGGGATTTTTCTGGAATCGTAGTCAGCCATGGTTGTTTTTAAAAATCCTTAGTGCCGGTATTGCATCGGCTTGTACGTGACGTTGTATCACTTTTAAAAAACCACCTTAAAAAACCAGTTAAATCGACTGCTTTTTTAAGGTGATGGATATATTTTACACATTTATTATTGGTCAGCACCTTTGCAGCGGCCAAGAAACACCTCGGCTTATTCGCAGACATCGCAACGGTCAAGCACATATTGTGTGAGTAGCCCGACCGGTCTTCCGGTGGCGCCCTTGGCTGCACCGCTTTTCCATGCCACGCCAGCAATATCCAGATGCGCCCAGTTGTATTTTTTGGTGAAACGTGACAGAAAACAGGCAGCGGTGATGGTGCCAGCACCTTTACCGCCGATGTTTGCGATATCTGCAAAATTGCTTTTTAGCTGCTCCTGATAGTCGTCCCATAATGGCAGTTGCCAGCAACGGTCACCACTGCTTTGTCCGGCAGAGAGTAAATCATTCGCCAGTGGGCTATGGTTACTGAGCAGGCCAGCAGGATGAGCGCCCAGAGCAGCAATGCAGGCTCCAGTTAACGTTGCTATGTCTATGACAACATCCGGTTCGAATCGTTCGGCGTAGGTTAACGCGTCACATAATATGAGGCGACCTTCGGCATCTGTGTTTAATATTTCGATGGTTTGTCCCGACATACTGGTCACAACGTCACCAGGACGTGTTGCCAGCGCATCGGGCATATTTTCCACTGCGGGAATAATGCCAATAATATTGACCGGTAACAACATTTCGGCGCAGGCACTAATAACGCCAAAAACGCTGGCGGCACCGCACATGTCATATTTCATTTCGTCCATTGCTGCGCCTGGCTTCAGGCTGATGCCACCAGAGTCGAAGGTGACACCTTTGCCGACAAAAACAATGGGAGCAAGGTTTTTATCACCAGCCATATATTTAATGGTGATTAATTTTGCGTTTTCACGGCTGCCTTTGGAAACAGATAATAAAGCGCCCATGCCCAGTTTTTCCATGTCGTTTTCTTCCAGCACGGATGTTTTTACGTTTTTATGATGTTTTGCTAGTATCTCAGCCTGTTTTGCCAGATACTTTGGTGTGCAAATGTTGCCTGGCATGTTTCCCAAGTCTTTTGCTAGGCGAACACCTGCAGACACCGCCATGCCTTTGCGTACTGCTTTTTCTCCCTTCATCAACTGGCCGCGGCCATTGACGCTGAGTATGAATTTTCTTAATGGGCGACGGGTTTCTGGTTTCTCGGATTTGAGCTGATTGAACTGGTATAAAGATTCGCCAATAGCTTCAATAGAGTGCTGAATTTTCCAGTTTACATCTTTACGTTTTACTGGTACCTCGGTGAGGTATGAGGCAATCTCAGTGGCACCACTGGCTTGCAGTGTTTTAACCATGGTGTGGTTTATTTTATAAAAGGTTGCCGCATCAATATTTTTTTCTTTGCCGCATCCAATTAGCAAAACACGGTCGCATAAGGTATTTTCAACATTGTGTAATAATAGGGTATTGCCCAGGTCGCCTTCAATCTCACCACGACGAACTAGGTTCGAGATGTAACTGTTACTGGCTTTATCAATAATGCGGGCAGAAGGCGAGAGTTTTCTTGACGCGTATACCGGAATGACAACACAACCGATACGTTGCTTTTCGGGGGTGCCACTTTTGACTGTATATTCCATGGGGGGTCTCCATAAATAATATTAAATACCTTAAATATGGAGTCTATGCAATTTACTGTGGTGAGGGTAGGGGTCTGGCTTGTTTTTTTAGGCTATATTTCTGTTATTTGTTAATTTAACCTGTATTTTATCATTGTTCGCTATGTATTTTGTGTTTCCTCGGCGTTAGCAAAAAAACGTCACCCTGTTATTAGCACGAAAATGGGATGTTTATGGCGCACTGCCTGCTGATAATTTATTGTTGTTTGTTAAACTTTTCAGGGTAAACTTCGTCTATCATCAGTTGCCAGAAACTACGTGGTAACGAGAAAGAAAATGAAACTGACAATAATTGACAAATATATTGCTAAAGAATTACTGACGGTCTTTTTGTCGGTTTATTTTGTGCTGTTGATTATTGTTCTGAGCACGCAGGCTGTGCATTTATTACGATGGGTGGCACAGGGTGTGATTCCCGTCGCCGCATTTCTACCCTATCTAAGCAATAGTCTTTTTGAGTTTAGTGTCATCATGATTCCGCTTAGTCTGTTAATGGGCATTGTGCTTAGCTTTGGACGACTTTACAGTGACAGTGAAATGGCCGCTATCATGTCAGCAGGGATTGGCCCGATACAGTTATATCGGCCGCTTATGCTAGTCGCTATTCCGGCATCCCTTTTGCTGTTTATATTGCTTAATTTTGTGCAGCCGCAAATCAATCATCAACGTGAACTGCTTCGTGCAGAAATACGCAGTCAGGCTCAAATTGATACTCTATCCGTGGGTCAGTTTAATCGCATCAGTAAAGATGGGGGTGTGTTATTTTTAGATTCAAAGCATAAAAGCAACAAGGACGATCAGCAGCAAATTGCACATGTCTTTTTTCAGCAGCACCGCGATAATACCAGTCATGTCGATTTAGCGGCAGGTGTCAGCAGTTTTTATAATGAAGAAGGCCGCCGTTATATGCTGATGCATAATGGTGTGCATTATGCCGGCAATGCGGGTGATGCTGACTTTAGAATTATAAAATACAAAGAATACGGTATTCATGTCGATATAAAACCAGTGGCTGCACACCGCTCGATAAAATCGAAAAGCCTGGCTGAACTATGGTCGTCAACCAACCCCAGGGAACAGGCTGAACTGCAATGGCGATTTACTCTGCCGTTGGCGACAATCATTGTTGCACTAATGGCACTGCCGTTAAGCCATTCAAATCCACGCAGTGGACGTTATGCCAAACTTGCCGCTGCTCTGATTGTTTATCTGCTGTACTCCAACCTTCTTGGAGTGGGTAAAACCTGGATCGAACAGGAAAAAGTATCGGTATGGGTGGGTACATGGTGGGTGCATATTATTGCTATCGCTTTTACACTGGTTCTACTTAAATATAAAGGTTATTTAACTGGTCTGAGAAAAAGTTCGATTAACAAGGTGCCTGCTGTTGGTTCTTGATCGTTATATTGCTAAAACGGTAATCGCTGGCTGTTTGCTCGCCAGCTTTGTCATGTTGTCGATATTTGTTTTTGTCGATTTTATAGGGCAGTTAGATGATGTCGGCAAAGGTGATTATGGCGTTATGCAGGCGCTTGTCTATGTGTTGTTAAATTTACCGCAGCGTTTATATGAACTGTCGCCGTCGATATTATTACTCGGCGGCATTTTGTCTTTGGGCACGCTAGCAGCTAACTCTGAATTAATCGTAATGCGTGCCTCCGGCATTACTACGGCACGTATTACCCGTTCTGTTTTACAAACGGGTTTGTTTATCGCCATTTTAGTCGCGATACTGGGTGAGTTTATTGCACCATCGGCAAGCAGAGAGGCAAAAGCATACCGCACCCAGGCGATTGAACAAAAACAGGTCGTTGGTGGTTCAGAAAATATCTGGCTACGAGACGGTAACCGGTATATCCATGTAAAAAAAATCTTACCAAATCGCCAGTTATTGCACATCTACATTTATGAGACAGATGATAATCAGCAATTAAGCGCTATCACTTATGCTGAACAGGCGCAGTATTTAAATCATGAATGGGTGTTAAGTAAGGTCAAACGTTCAGAGCTGTCGGCTTCAGGTGTAAAAACTTTCCATAAAGATCAGTTGATATTAAAACGGCTTATTAAGTCAGATCTTTTTACCGTGCTGGATGTTGACTCCAGTGATATGTCAGCCAGAGAGCTGCTGACGTATAGTCAGTATCTGGAAGATAATTATCTTGATAGTGATGAATATCGTTTGTCATTCTGGATAAAAATCTTTACTCCGTTAACGGGGCTGGTCATGCTGATGATAGCCATGCCTATTGTGTTTGCCACCACACCACGCAGTGGCGGTGTGGGGCAACGTATTGTGCTGGCGATAGTTATTGGTATTGTATATTTTGTGTTTAACCGCTTTGTTAATCATCTGGGTTTGGCAATGAATGTCTCACCATTGCTTAGTGCCTCTGCGCCGCTAATTGTGGTGACCATGGTGAGTCTGTACTTTTTGAGAAGAGTGCATTAAGAGGTTTAGCAGGGTGTTAAGGAATCTAATCACAGGTTAAGGCAAAGCAAACGTGCTGTATTATTAGCGATGCCCTATATTTTTTTATTTCGCGCTTTAATATCAATCAGCACGGTTTTACTGGCTAGGTCATGCCAGCTTCGATTTTTTTTATCAACCAGTGTCCATAAAAAACCAAGTCCAAATGCGCCCCAGGAAACAATGGCGATAACAAAACGTGTTGCTGTATCTGCCCAAGTGATGCAGCTACCCTCACTTTTTATTTGAATGTACCATGTTTTCATGCCTAAGGTTTGTCCGCTCTGCATCCAGAACCAAGCGAAATAAAAATAACTCAGACCAAAGATAATGAAAACGTAGAGTGGGTAGATGAAGTCGCCTGGTTCAATGGCGTTGCCATTATTTAAAGCAGTGGCAATGATGGTAACCACAAAAAATACTGCGATTAATAAAAAACTATCATAAAGAATGGCGAACAGCCGCCGAAATAGTCCTGCATAAGGTGGGTTTTGTGGTTGGGTGTTATCTATATCATTCATCATTTTTTGAGCGTAAGGCCAGTAGACAAGTTGTGAACGTTATTTTATATCAGCCTGGACATTTTAGCAGGAATACTGGTATTTGGATAAGCTTGTCATATGCTTATGATAAGCCTGTGCTTGATGGCACCCTGGGTTTTACCGTTAACCTAGTTTTTTTGTGGAATATTTATTATTACTGGAAATTTTAGTGGGGAAGTATGAAGTTTAAAAATAAAATTGTAGCAAGTCTTTCTTTATTGATGCTAGCTCCGGCGGCCTATGCCGCTCCATTTGCCTTTGATGCACGCTCGCTAGGTATGGGTGGTGTTTCTGTTGCCACGGCTGATCTTGCCACTGCTACATGGACAAATCCTGCGATGTTAACCAGGCAGCAGGCGAATGATGATTTTTCATTATTGCTTGGTTTCGGTGCACAGCTCAGAGATCACGACGATTTAATATCCGATATAGATGACTTTCAGGCGGCGAATAATCGTAGAGATGCCGCAATGCGTTCAGGTAATGTGACTGCTACGGTCGAGGCTCTACTTGATATGCAGCAAATTGCCAGCGGCGTAGATGGAAAAATACTGTCACCCGAAATGACGGGTATGGCTGCAGTGGCTCTCGCTTTTGACACTTTTGCTATGGCGTTTAGTGTGCGTGGTGGTGTTATTGCTGGCGGCACGATAACAAATATCTCTTGTGATTTAAGCCTGCCCAGTTGCAACCGAGATGAAATTCTCAGTGATCAATTTAATATTTTAAATGTAGAAGGTGTGTTAGCAACAGAGTTTGGTATTTCATTAGCGAAAGACTTTTGGCTATTTGACCGAAAAATTTCTATTGGCGTGAAGCCAAAAATTGTCGATTTGCAGGCGTTTACTTTTAGGGAAGCAATTTTGACCGTCTCAACAGGCTTTGATAATGTGACTAATAAAGATGTTGAAATTGATCTTGGCACATTTGCTACTGTCGACTTGGGTCTGGCGATGGATTTGACCGACTCCATTCGTTTAGGTTTGAATCTTCGTAACTTAATTACCGATGATTTTGAGCTAGGTGGTCAAATATTAAACTTTGATACGCAGGCGCGTGTTGGTATTGCTTATCATAGTGAGTTTGTAACGGTTGCTGTTGATTATGATTTGATCGAAAATGAACCATTACTGGCAAACAAAGCATTCGATGGTTTAACAACGCAGTATCTGGCTGTAGGCGCTGAATTTAATGCGTTTGACTTCGCACAGTTGCGTATTGGTGCTGCAAAAAATGTAGCAAATGGTATTTCTGAGGGTGCAAAAAATACCGTTTATACGGCAGGTGTTGGTTTATGGTTAGGCTTTAATTTAGATGTGTCAGCAAGTTTTACAGAGACTTCCATTGGTGTTTTTGCACAAACAGGCTTTAGGTTTTAATGGTTTTTAAAGAAGCGATCTCTTAATATTTTCAAATTTGTAAGCTATTCAAAATTAAAAAACTGTTAAGTATTTTATTTAATTGATAAAATAATCTTGTAATTTGCAAAAAAACGTTTGCTAAATTAG
>CAZMLD010000076.1:6968-8448 GCA_964566975.1 uncultured Thiotrichaceae bacterium
AAGAAAACAGTAGCTAAAAAAACAGCGGTAACAGCGCTTGCTAAGAAAAAAGCGATTGCCGCAAAACAAAAAATCGTCGCCGCAGGGCAGAAGGCTTTAGCAGCAAAGAAAAAGGCTAAAGCCGTTGCTGATGCCGCTAGGAAAAAAACACATGATCGTATTGCCGCAGCACAATCTGCTTTAGCTGAAGCAAAAGCAGAAGTTGCTATAACCAGAAAGCGTCAAGATCTTCTCATTAAAATGGCGGAGAGAAAAGAAGCTGCCGTTGCTAGGTTTGTGGAGAGCTGGACAAAGAAGGAGATGGCGAAAATTAATAAAGTCCTTAAACCAAAAGCGCGTAAAGCAAAAACCCGTAAGACAAAAACCTAAAGCGCACAAAGAGCTCAATAAGTAAGACTAAAAAGCCACTTCCTAACGGAGAGTGGCTTTTTTTCGTTTATAATTTAGCTATGGCTAAATTTGACAAAGTTTCACTTTCCGAGCAGGCAATAATTGAGCGTTTTATCGACCACTTATGGATGGAAAATGGTTTAAGTGAAAACACCTTGTCTGCGTATCGAAATGATCTTGCTGGTTTCGCGCTTTGGCTAACAGAAAAAGAACAGCAATTAACCACCGTGAGTGCTGCCATTATCCAAAATTTTCTGGCGTTTAATTACGATCTTAAGAAAAAACAGCGTTCTGTCGCTCGACTATTAACTGTTTTACGCCGTTTTTATTTATATCTTCTTCGTGAAAACAAAATTAGTGAAAATCCAACACGGCTGTTGATGTCACCTAAAGCTGAACACTCACTGCCGTTGTCTTTAGATGAGCAGCAGGTTGATGATCTGTTGGCAGCCCCCGATGTTTCAGACAGTTTAGGACTAAGAGACAGGGCCATGCTGGAGGTTTTATATGCCACCGGTTTGCGTGTTACTGAGCTAATAACGTTGCAGACATCACAACTTTCACTGCAGCAGGGCGTGATACGAGTGATTGGTAAAGGCAATAAAGAACGATTAGTGCCTGTGGGTGAGCTTGCACTTGACTGGCTAACGCAGTATTACCAGCATGCCAGGCCGCAGCTGTTAGTGAAAAAAAAGCAACACAAAAAAACATTGCGCCCATGCAGTGAAATTTTTGTCACCAAACGGGGCCAAGGGATGACTCGCCAGGCATTTTGGTACAGGGTGAAGCGTTATGCGATACTTGCGGGCATCACCACCGATCACTTATCGCCTCATACATTAAGGCACGCCTTTGCTACGCATTTATTAAATAATGGGGCTGATCTACGTGTGGTACAGATGCTGCTTGGGCATAGTGATATTTCGACGACACAAATCTATACGCATGTCGCCGATCAACGTTTACGCGTGCTGTACCAGCAGCATCATCCCCGAGCCTGAGTTGTTTCGTTGATATGAGTCACCGCTATATAAACACTAGGAGCCTGTCGGACTTAGTATGAATCTACTGCGAAAAAGCCATTTTTGTT
>CAZMLD010000077.1:0-8388 GCA_964566975.1 uncultured Thiotrichaceae bacterium
CAAGTTCATAATATAGGTGGTTATCGACAATTTGTTGGCTGCTAACCATGTCTTCTGCCTAGCAGGCTGTAGGCTTTTCTCAGGTGAGTGCAACCGAAAAAGCGCAGTAGACACAGGCGCTTCCACCTGATTAATTTTAAGTGTCTGTAATCATAAACATTATATTGTCTAAACACTAACACAAGCGGATAAAAATCATGACTTATGACATTTCAGTAGAAAATATAAAATGTAGTGGTTGCGCTGGCACCATTACAAAACGTTTGGGCGCTCTTGATGAGGTTGATGATAGCAAGGTCGATATAGAAAATGGCGTTGTTACGGTCACTTTTATTGAGTCGGTCGATGCTGAAACCAGTAAGGCGGTAGTCGCTCAATTGCTATTGAAGCTTGGCTACCCCGAAACTGGGTCTGTAGAAGGCTTAAAGGCCGCTACCACCAAAGCAAAATCATTTGTTAGCTGTGCGGTAGGAAAAATGAGCTCTGATTAAATGAAAACAGGTGTTTTTTGTTTCACCTTGGCAATTAGCATATAACAAACACCTGTCAGGAGTATGCAACACGCCTGTGCTTCACATACAGCACACCGTATAATACAATTCCATCTTAAAACTCGTACAGTGATGCATCACTGTTACATTTTTAGCTTCGTGAACAGCTTATGGGCACTTCTAAAAACCATTTTTTGTCCGATTTCGGCGTTAGATGACAACTGCGATCTCGATCGGTGCAGCCGAAAACATCCTATACACTGCGGCTCTTAAAATCCATCCGCCTTAAACCCGAACAAAAATCTTGGTTTTAGCGATGGCGCGTATTTATCTGTAACTACTCATCAAGAACGATTTATTCTTTAGTCTGAAAAGGGTATCATTCGCCACCTATGAAAACATGCGAATTCCAATACCATCTTCCCCAGCACCTTATTGCCCAAAAGCCCTGTGATGTTCGGTCGCAGAGCCGTTTGTTGCATTACAATCGACAGCAGAAGAAAATTGCTCATCTTCAGTTCACTGAAATTCTAAACCTTTTACACGCTGGAGACCTGCTGGTTTTTAATGATACCCGAGTCATCCCCGCAAGAATGTACGGTCATAAGGAAACCGGCGGTAAGGTTGAAATACTGGTTGAAAGGATAATCAATAATCAAAGCTGTCTGGCGCATATCAAAGCCAGCAAAACGCCTAAATCGGGAAATAAAATAACCTTATTTGATAAAAATAAAAACGATAGTTTTACAGTAACCGTGGAAGGTCGCGATAACGATTTGTTTATTCTTAGCGTTGATGCCAACCAAACAATGGCTGAAATTATTGAAAGTGTGGGTCATATGCCGTTACCACCGTATATTAATCGAGAAGATACCGTTGAAGACTTTTCTCGTTACCAGACTGTTTACGCGGAAAAGCCAGGAGCGGTGGCAGCACCAACTGCGGGGCTGCATTTTGATGAAATGTTACTCGACAAAATAAAAAATAAAGGCGTAGATTCTGCTTTTGTCACATTACACATCGGTGCTGGCACTTTTCAACCGGTGCGAAGTGAATCTATTGAAGACCATGACATGCATTTTGAATATTTAGAAGTATCGCAACAAACAGTAGAAAAATGCCTACAAACACGAAAAAATGGTGGTCGAATCATTGCTGTTGGTACGACCACCGTACGCTCATTAGAGGCCGCTTCACAACAAGGGCAGCTTGCTGCGTACAGCGGTGAAACTGACATCTTCATCTATCCTGGGTATCAATATAAAAGTGTTGATGCCCTGATTACAAATTTTCATTTACCTGAATCAACATTACTAATGCTAATTAGTGCCTTTGCTGGCAAAGATGAAATGTTGCGTTGTTATGGCGAAGCGGTGGCTGAAGAATATCGGTTTTTCAGTTATGGTGATGCGATGTTCATTGACTAAGCAAGCGAAAATCTCGTCAATGACATGCTTTTTTTCTAAGCGCCAACTCAACACAAAAAACTTTAAAACCCCCAGCTAACTCACTGATGTTATTCAATCTACATAAAGAAAATAATGGCGCACGTCGCGGACAGCTTACATTTGAGCGTGGCAATATTGAAACCCCAGCTTTTATGCCAGTAGGGACATACGGCACGGTTAAAGCCATGACCCCTGAGGAATTGAGCGATATCGGGGCTGAGATTATCCTCGGTAATACTTTTCACTTAATGCTGCGCCCTGGCACTGAAATAATACAAAAACACGGCGATTTACATGACTTCATGCACTGGAAAAAACCGATTCTGACTGATTCTGGCGGCTTTCAGGTTTATAGCTTGGCTAAGATGCGAAAAATTAGCGAAAACGGTGTAATGTTTAATTCACCTGTTGATGGTCGAAAAATTGAGCTCACGCCTGAATACTCCATGCAAATTCAGCAACAGCTGGGTTCCGATATCGTTATGATTTTCGATGAATGCACACCGTATCCGGCAACAGAACAGGAAGCCATGGATTCGATGCAACTGTCATTGCGCTGGGCAGCTCGCTGCAAAATAGCGCACCAAGGTAATAAGGCTGCTTTATTTGGCATCGTCCAGGGCGGCATGTATGAAACACTGCGCCAGGAATCCGTACAGGTACTGACGAAACTGGGTTTTGATGGTTACGCAATAGGTGGTTTGTCGGTTGGTGAACCGATGGACGAACGTAACCAAGTACTTGATTTTACTGTGCCCAAGTTACCCACAGATAAACCTCGTTACCTGATGGGCGTGGGGCGGCCAGAGGATATTATTGAAGCCGTTAAACGCGGCATAGATATGTTTGACTGTGTTATCCCCACGCGCCACGCTCGCACCGGTTTTTTATACACATCGCATGGTATTTTAAAAATTAGAAATAGCCGTTATAAACAAGATACCCGCCCCGTTGATGATAACTGCCAGTGTTATACCTGTAAAAATTATTCACGATCTTACCTTCGTCACCTAGATAAATGTGGCGAAATATTAGGTTCACGCCTGAACACGATTCATAACCTGTACTATTATCAGCAACTAATGCGAGATATTCGACATGCGATAGAAGCTGAGCGTTTTGATGAATTTACTGCTGCGTTTTATGATACTGTCTCTGAGTAGAGCCATATGGCAAAGGTGCTTCTGGTCAAAGTGTGGAAAAATAGTGACTTATCAAGAATAAAAAGCCTTATTCGCTTAACTATGGCATAATGTCGCGCCATTAAAAGGTGAAATTAAACATATAACACCTTATTTTTATTAAAATTATTAATTCCAATTTCAGGAGTAAACCATGAGCTTTTTCATCTCTGACGCAATGGCCGAAGCTGGCGCAGTTGCAACGCAAGGTAGCCCACTGGCTTCATTATTATTGCCGATTGGCTTGGTTGTGTTATTTTATTTTTTCCTTATTCGGCCACAAAGCAAGCGCCAGAAAGAGCACAAAAGAATGGTTAATGAGCTACAAAAAGGTGAGGAAGTGTTAACCTCTGGTGGCATTTTGGGGAAAATCACCAATGTTAATGATGACTTTGTCACGCTTGAAATTGCCAGAGATGTTTTATTAAAAGTACAAAAAAGTGCGGTGCAAACGATTATGCCTAAAGGCACCATTAAAGAACAAAAATAGACCCCAGACTTTAACCCTTCGCTAAAAAAATCATCAGGAACACTCAGCCATGCTGAACCAATATCCACTGTGGAAATACATCTTACTTATTGTTGTACTGCTTTTCTCCAGCATTTATGCCCTGCCTAACTTATATGGCGAAGACCCTGCGGTTCAGGTAAGCCATCGTAGCCATGGCTTAATTGATGAAGACAGGCTAGCCATTGTGCAGGCTCTCAGTGAAAAACAAATAAGCATACTTTCAAGTGAAGTTGGCGATGGACGCGTTCTTGTTCGTTTCGATGATTCAGAAACACAACTAATTGCAGCTGAAGCATTAAAACAGGCACTGGGAAGAGAATACTTAATTGCACTTAACTTGGCACCAGCAACACCGTACTGGTTACGTGCGTTAAATGCTGCGCCCATGTATTTAGGCCTAGACTTACGAGGTGGTGTGCATTTTCTTATGGAAGTAGACATGGTTGCGGCCGTTAAGCGACTTGAAGAAAGTAGCTTATCGGACATCCGTGGTTATTTACGTGATGAAAAAATTCGCTTCCGTGGTGTACGGCGTGATGATGATGGCCTGCATATTCAGTTCCGTGAACTAGCGTACATGCAACAGGCAGCTGAAGTATTACCCAGGAAATTCCGTGATCTGGAATTCGTTGAGAGCAGAAGAACCTTAACCATTAGTGCCAACCTGACCGATGCTGCGGTTAGAACTGAAAAGAAATCGGCTCTTCAGCAAAATATTATTACGCTACGAAACAGAGTTAATGAACTGGGTGTTGCTGAACCCGTCATCCAGCAACAGGGTGATTCTCGTATTGTGGTACAACTACCGGGCATACAGGACACAGCAGGAGCGAAAAAAATTCTTGGTGCAACCGCAACACTTGAATTCAGGCTAACCGAAGGAACACGTGCCGACTGGATAGAAGCAGATCGCACGGGTCGCGCACCGCTAAACGCTATTCTCTATCATGAACGAAATGGCGACCCTGTTCTATTAAGTCGCCGTGTTATTGTAACGGGTGACCAGATTGTTGATGCGGCATCAACATTTGATACGCAAAAAGGCACACCCGCCGTTACCGTACGTTTAGATAGTAAAGGTGCCGATAAAATGAATAACACCACGCGTGAAAACATAGGTCAGCTTATGGGCGTGGTGTTTATCGAAAATAAAGTTGAAACTAAAAAAGATGGCGATATCATAACAAAACATCGTACCACTATAAAAGAAGTGATTAACGTTGCCACCATTCAAGGTCAATTCGGTGCGCGCTTCCAAATTACGGGTCTGGAATCACAGGAAGCACGCGACTTGGCTCTATTACTTAGGGCTGGCTCATTACGCGCACCGATTGAAATCATTGAAGAACGCACTGTTGGCCCAAGCCTAGGTAAAGAAAATATTGAAAAAGGCTTCATGTCAGTGGCTGTCGGTTTCTGTCTGGTACTGTTATTTATGGCGCTTTATTACAAAGGTTTTGGATTAATCGCCAATATTGCATTAACCCTGAACCTGGTTATTATTATTGCTGTTCTTTCATTACTACAGGCGACATTAACCTTGCCTGGCATTGCTGGAATTGTCTTGACCGTGGGTATGGCGGTGGATGCCAACGTGCTTATTTTTGAACGAATAAAAGAAGAGATTAAAAACGGGAACTCGCCGCAGGCAAGTATTCATGCTGGTTATGAAAAAGCGTTTAGCACCATTATGGACGCGAATGTCACCACCTTACTGGTTGCGATAGTATTGTTTACACTGGGCAGTGGGCCGGTGAAAGGCTTTGCCATCACCTTAAGCATTGGTATTATAACCTCGATGTTTACCGCTATTGTTGGCACTCGTGCTGTGGTCAATTTGCTCTATGGTAATCGCGAAATTAAAAAATTATCCATATAAAATAACCTTAAAAACAAGTTTAAAGCTATAGGCTATTCACATGTCGCAAACACAAATAAAAACAAACACGAAAATCTGGATTAACTTCATGGGAAGAAGAAAGCAGGCAATGGTTTTCTCATTCCTGCTAATGGCTGCTTCACTGGGAAGCTTGGCAGTAAACGGGCTTAATCTGGGCATTGACTTTACTGGGGGTTTTTTAATTGAGGCGAGTTACCAAGAAGATGTCAATCTGGAAAAGGTGAGGGAAGCATTAGCCGAAGCGCAGTTTGGTGATGCGCGAGTACAGCATTTTGGTTCATCCAGAGAGATTATTGTACGTATAGCGCCTCGTGAGGATATCAACAAAGCGGCGATAGGCGATAATGTTTTAGCCATTCTCAAAACCACATCGGAGCAGGAAGTAGAGATGCGCCGTATTGAATTTGTCGGCCCGCAGGTAGGCGAAGAGCTGCGCGACGATGGTGGCATTGCTTTATTGGTTGCACTTGGTGGCATTCTTATTTATATCGGTCTTCGCTTCCAGTTAAAGTCAGCCGTCGGTGCCATTTTGGCATTGGTTCATGATGTGATTATCACCATTGGTATATTTGCACTATTTAAAATTGAATTTGATCTTACCGTGTTGGCAGCAGTGCTGGCGGTCATAGGTTATTCACTAAACGATACCGTTGTGGTGCTTGACCGTATTCGAGAGACATTCCGCAATGTTAGAAAAACCTCTGCCGAAGACATATTGAATCTTTCAATTAATCAGATGATTGTGCGTACATTAGTGACATCCTTAACAACGTTACTGGTACTGTTTACCCTACTTATTTTTGGCGGCGAGATTATTCATGGTTTTGCACTGGCACTAATCATCGGTGTGATTATTGGTACGTACTCGTCTATTTATATCGCCAGCAGCACGTTGATGCTAATGAACATTAACAAACAGGACTTTCTGCTTGTAACGAAAGAAACAGTTGTCGATGATGCGCCTTAAGGAAGTAACCTCTGATCAAGTTAATAAACCGTTGTAAATATCAGTGGATAGCGGGTTCTAAACCAGAGAAAGGAGTCAACGCTATCACCACATCACCAATTGTCAAATGCTTTGATTCAGTACCGTCTGAAAACCCTTAAGCAAGGTTTTTACATCATGCGGCTGCATCATACAAATTGTGCGCTATTTCATTAATAACTCACCTATCAATTTAACATAATATACATTATAATATGCAGTTATACTTATTGAAGAAGGAGTTTCAGGTAGGAATGACAGGGTTTATCCTTATACGACCCATCTAGCGAGAAGAGTACCATCAATAAAACATTAATTGCAAGCGAAATTTTTAATTTTGTCAAGTACGTTTTTGTAATTTGTTCGTATTGTTAATTCGGTCTGTTTTTTCAAGTTTTCTAAATGAGATTGCTGTGGTGCAGAAATGATGTAATATTGTCACATATATGCACATCCTTTTGGAGGACATAACATGAGCAGAACAAGCATTACATTTACCCAACCCAATGATGAATGGATAAAATCACAAATTGACTCTGAAGAATTTAGCAGTAAAAGTGATGTTATTAATGATCTAATCAGAAAAGCCAGAGGCCAACAAGCTGAAATTGAATATATCCGTGCAAAGCTGATAAAATCGGAGAAAAGCGGGTTTACAAATTTAACAAAAGATGACATCCTAGAAGAATCTAAGGAAGAGTTGCGAATTATAGGCTTACTGAAGATGCAAAAGTAGACTTAATACGAATACATCAACACGGTGTCAGAACATATGGAGAAGCCACGGCAGATAAATGTTACTCTGCTTTTTTCGATCATTTTGAAGCACTTGCAGAACAACCGCTTTTGTATCAAGCAGTAGAACATGTTCGCAAAGATTACAGACAAAGTGTTTGTGGCGTGGACACGATTTATTATCGCGTTGTCGCTGATACCGCCGATACCATCGAGATCATGAATATATTAGGTCGGCAAAACAGAGATAAATGGCTTTAATATGCACAGTAATAACTCTGACTTCACACATCACGCAATAAAGTCATTCCTCTTTTGTTGCTAAAAACCCAGAGAGATTAGCCAAGGCTGGATTAACATCAGGCGGTTTAATATCGCCATAAACAGTGGGAACAGGAAGCAGCCAGCCTTTAAGTTTTGTTTCGCGTCTTAGCCCTTGCACAAGGTAAGTGTGGATGTTCATGCCGCTTGTTGTCTTTTTGTGTAGCTTTGTCTTTCGCATCGTTTTTTCCAGCTTGTTCTGAACTTTCTTGCATGCATCGTTTTCATTATTGTCTGCATTGAGCAGGTTCTTTTCATGGGCGAATTTTTTAAACGACAGAGGAGACACAATCAACGCGCCTTCCTTGACAACATGAACAAGTGCGTCACGCCGGTTCGACGCTATCTTTCCGTCACGTATGCCAGTACGCAACCAGTCAAGAAAGTAATGTGCCAGATCGGGATCATTTAAGTCAAAGGAATTTGGCGCAGTTTTCGATAGGTTGGGAGCATCAATATCTGCCGCAGCACTAGGTGTTTTTGCGCTAATCTGCACCGGTATATCATCCATGTAAATATTATTTACATGGTGAGAGTCGCGTTCTGACGCAGTGTCTTGATTTTTTTCGGTATTGTCGCCACTGGTGTCAAACAGGTTTCCATCCTTTGTTTCAACTGTGTTTGTAGCATGGGTTTCAGTTGATTGCTTCTCTTTTTTATCTTCAATAGAAACAATATCAGGCGCATCATTCGGTTGATTTATTGCATCATGTGATTGAGTTTTTGTTGTCAGAGTAACAGCCTGATCGGTATTGCTAACACTTAGTTCACCGGCAAAAGGCGCGGGTTGCCGACTTGGATGAAAAAGACGCGAAA
>CAZMLD010000078.1:0-8345 GCA_964566975.1 uncultured Thiotrichaceae bacterium
AAACGACTTGAGGTATACCACGATCAAACAGAACCACTGGTTGATTACTACACGAGTTGGGCAAACTCCGATGAAACCAGCGCACCCAGGTATCACAAGATTGTTGGTATCGGTAGTGTAGAAGAAATACGGAATGCCATTTTTGATTCCTTAAATAACTAATTAATAATATACGAAAGCTCTGATAGTCAGAGCTTTTTTATGCACGTAACGTTTAATTTATAACTTTAATAAGGGAAATTTATGTCTACTGAACTCATTATCATCCTTGCCTGTGCCTTGACTGGCATTATCTACGGCATTATCACCACTTATCAAATATTGGCTAAACCCATGGGCAACGAAGCCATGGTAAAGATACAACAAGCCATTCAGGAAGGGGCTCAGGCTTACCTGAAACGCCAGTACACGGCTATCGCTATTATTGGCGTTATTATTTACTTTGTCGTTATGTTTGCTCTCAATACCAGCACCGCCGTTGGCTTTGCCGTTGGTGCCATTTTTTCTGGTCTAGCGGGCTTTATCGGCATGAACGTTTCTGTACGTGCTAACTCACGCACAGCAGAAGCAGCACGTGGCGGCATTGCACCAGCATTAGATGTTGCCTTCAAAGGTGGCGCTATTACTGGCATGTTGGTCGTCGGCCTTGCACTACTAGCGGTTACTGGCTTCTACGCCGTATCAACCGCGATGGGCATGGAAATGAAGTACACCTTGCACGCCCTTGTCGGTCTGGCACTAGGCGGTTCTTTAATTTCTATTTTTGCACGTTTAGGTGGTGGTATCTTTACCAAAGGCGCTGACGTTGGTGCTGATATTGTTGGTAAGGTTGAAGCCGGTATCCCAGAAGATGACCTACGCAACCCTGCCGTTATTGCCGATAATGTTGGTGACAATGTCGGTGACTGTGCTGGCATGGCCGCTGACCTGTTCGAAACCTATGCAGTAACATTAATCGCAACCATGCTGCTAGGAAGTATGCTGCTTGTTGATGCAGGCGAACTCGCTGTCACCTACCCGTTGATGCTAGGTGCGGTTTCTATTCTTGCCTCCATCATTGGCACCTACTTTGTCAAAACATCGGACGGTGGAAAAATTATGAACGCGCTTTACAAAGGCACGTTCGTTGCAGCAATCGTTTCCGCCATCGGCTTTTACTTTGTTACCAACGCCATGATGTCTGACCTTGAAAATTATGCCGCAATGGATTTATTTTATGCGTCACTGATTGGCCTAGCACTAACCATGGCGATGATTGTTATTACCGAGTACTACACGGCAACAAAATACGGCCCTGTTCAACGCATCGCCGAAGCATCCACCACAGGTGATGGTACCAACGTCATCGCTGGTCTTGGTATTTCAATGAAATCTACCGCCGCACCTGTACTGGCTGTTTGTGCTTCTATCTGGGGAGCTTATGAGTTTGCTGGTTTATACGGTATTGCTATTGCGGCAACTTCAATGTTGTCCATGACGGGCATTATTGTTGCACTGGATGCCTATGGCCCTATTACAGACAACGCAGGCGGCATTGCTGAAATGGCTAGCCTGCCCGAAGATGTACGCGCAACCACCGATGCACTCGATGCTGTTGGTAATACTACAAAAGCGGTAACCAAAGGTTATGCCATTGGTTCTGCGGGTCTGGCAACACTGGTATTATTTGCCGATTACACCAATCTGCTCGCTGCTAGTGGCACGATTACTTCTTTTGACCTGTCCAATCACATGGTCATCATCGGTTTATTTATTGGCGGCTTAATACCCTTCCTGTTTGGTGCAATGGCGATGGAAGCGGTAGGACGCGCTGCTGGTGACATTGTAAAAGAAGTACGTCGCCAGTTTAAAGAAATGCCAGGCATCATGGACAGAACGCAACAGCCTGACTATTCAAAAGCGGTAGACATGCTGACGAAATCTGCCATCAGGCAAATGATCCTGCCATCTATGTTACCCATCGGCATCCCAATCATCGTTGGCTTAACACTGGGCGCAGAAGCATTAGGTGGTCTGTTAATTGGTAGTATTGTTACGGGTATATTCCTCGCCATTTCAATGACCACCGGCGGTGGTGCTTGGGATAACGCCAAGAAATACATCGAAGATGGGCATCACGGCGGTAAAGGTTCTGACGCACACAAAGCAGCAGTTACAGGTGACACGGTAGGCGACCCGTACAAAGATACGGCGGGACCTGCAATTAATCCATTAATCAAAATCATCAATATTATTGCCCTGTTGATGGTGCCACTGCTGTAATCATCACCACAGCAAACCACTAAAAAGGCCGAGTCATAACGACTTGGCCTTTTTTTATGCCTGTAAGCCACACTGTTTAGCATCACTACTTATCTTCACTACTTCAAAGCAATGCCGATAACAACTCATTATGCAGCAAACAATTTATTGCCAACTTAACGCCATATAAACTAAGATCTCACGTACACGCCCAAGCTTAGCGGCAGACGAATACATTACAGTGAGATGAACAGATGTTTACAACAAACGAATATTTTAATGGCAATGTTAAATCCATTGCCTTCCAAACACAGGAAAAGTCAGCAACAGTCGGTGTCATGGCTGCGGGTGAATATATTTTTACTACTGCAGATAAAGAAAAAATGACCGTCATCACTGGGCAATTAAATATTACCCTCAAAGATGAAAGCATAGAAAGCAGCTATACTGCAGGTCAGTCCTTTGAAGTCGCTGCCAACAGCGCCTTTAATGTCAGCGTGCCATCAGATTGTGCCTACCTGTGTGAATATGGATGACCCTGTTATTATTCTTAATCCACTCTACACGTTAATAGCCCTATGCTTCTCAGCCAGACCTCAACCACACTGTATTACATCCACGACCCAATGTGCAGCTGGTGCTGGGGTTTTGCACCAGTCTGGGCACAACTACAGCAACAACTCGCTGGCAAGCTTAAGATACAGTCTGTTTTAGGTGGTCTGGCAGCAGACAGCGATGAAGCAATGCCGAAAAGCATGCAAATTAGTATTCAGGACAACTGGAGAAGAATTCAGCAGACTATACCTGGCATAGCGTTTAATTACGATTTCTGGACGCAGTGCCAGCCACGCAGGTCAACTTACCCCGCCTGTCGTGCAATCATTGCCAGCAGTTTACAACAACCCGAATTAGCGGCTCTCATGCTACTGGCTATACAGCAGGCTTACTACCTGCAAGCTAAAAACCCATCAGACGAAGCCGTATTAATTAAACTCGCAAAAGGCATCGGACTTGATGGTGAGGTTTTTTTAAATGATCTACACAGTGACAAGTGCAGTAATGTATTGAAAAATGATTTGTCCTTAGCAAAAAAACTGGGGGTAAGTCACTTCCCTTCTCTGGTTTTATCACAACACAAGACGCTAACTAACATAGCTGTAGATTACACAAACAGTGCAAATATATTGCAGTCGATAATCCAGATACTGGCTGAAGATAGCTAAGCAAACCTATATGGAATCAGCCAAATACCATTAAAATATAGGTGGCTGCAACTTTTCTAGGTTAAGCAGATCAACCAACAAGGTGCGAGTCCAGATTGACCACACACACCTAAACCGTGTATTCACCAGCCGCTAACGACTTAAATTTCACATTGGAACAGCAAGTAAATAGACACATTTTCTGTTATTAATACCAAACCAGCTACACTACTGGCACAGTATTAACCAATCTAGTTTTATCAATGACAATGGAGCACGGATATGCCTACAACTAAAAAGAAAACTAAAAAAGTCGCAACAAAACCGGTCAGCCGCGTAAAAACAATAAAAAAGAAAAGCGTTAGAAAAACAACAACAAAAGTTAGCAAAAAAATTCAGCTTAAAAGCGACAAAATTAAGGTCACACAAGAGCAGCGCCATAAAATGATATGTGAAGCCGCCTATTACATCTCACTAGGAAAAACGGCTGAAACCGTCAATCCTACACAAGACTGGTTACAGGCAGAAACCGCCATTAACTTAATCTGTATTGTGCCTAAAACAACTTAATGGCACTGTGAAGTGGCGTCCCTCGTCCAGCTAATTAGAGGCTGTAAATAATTCTGTGCCATCGCAATATGCAATCGGTTAGATGGTCTTTAGGTTAAACATAAACCTGTTTAATACAGGATTTTTGTAGTCATGAATCATTTTTGGATAAAAAACAGCATCAAATAAAAACCATTTGTTTTTAAATTGTAGACTGGCCTACATGCTGATATAACTAAACCCCTGCTCCTGTAGCTGCATAATCCCATCTATACCCACCTCCACTATTTGAACATCATCAATAATGTCTTCCTCAAGCCATTGCATACTTTCCATTGTATTCCCACAAGCCTGAAACCGAACACCAAACTGCATAAGAGAATTAACGCGTTGTTGATGTAATTGAGAAACCACACGTTTCGGCCGTTTTGCCAGTAAATTCAGACCTGGCCCAAACGCACTGATGACCAGCTCAATATCATCACCGTACTTGCGTAACATCTCACTACAAGAAAAAAGAATAGATTCGATATAATCATGATCTGCTTTATTTAATTGATAGACCAGTTGGTGTACTGCTTTGTCGTCAAAATGCGAATCGACATGGTGGGCGTGAACTTTAGTTGTGGTCAGCCCCATCATGCCTAAACTGACACCGCCTAGACCTAATAATGATAAAAACTGGCGCCGTTTGGACTTTTTTGTCGTTAGTTTCATCTTGTCTCCAAATATAATATATTTTTATTGATCATTTTCTGCCCATACTTCATCTCAACGGAGCAACCTTAAAGTCGTTATTTTGTTTGCCCTCCATACACTTTACCAGTAGTAGATAGCTTATAATAAACTTTTTACCGATGCGACACCAATACAGGTACCACTTTGTTTTCCAAATTATTACTTGACGAACCACTGCTGAATGCGCTTGAGTTTCTTGGGCTTGAAGAGATGACAGAGGTACAGACTGCTGCCATTCCACAGGCGCTGGCCGGAAAAGACCTGATTGTTAATGCAAAAACTGGCAGTGGTAAAACTCTGGCTTACCTGTTGCCTCTGCTACAGCAAATATTAGACAACCCACAAAGCGTCACGCAGGCGTTAATTTTGGCACCTACTCGTGAATTGTGCCGCCAAATCAGTAAGCAATGCAATTTATTGGCGCAGTACACTGAAGTCAAAAACACCATTATTATTGGTGGTGAAGATCCGAAACACCAGTTAATAGCATTACAAACATACCCAGATATTATCGTAGCAACGCCGGGACGTTTACTGGAACATGTTAAACGTGAAGTTATTGATCTTGATGCGATCAGCATATTAGTGCTGGATGAAGCTGACCGAATGCTCGACATGGGCTTCAGTAATGAAGTGATTAGCATTGCAAGCCAGTGTAATACAGAGTGCCAGACGGTACTTTACTCCGCCAGTTTTAATGAAAATAAATTTAAAGCATTAACTGATATTGTTTTAGTTGAGGCACAAAAAATTCTAATTGATAGTGCCAGAGAGAACAATCAGAACATCACTCAACATAAAATGCTTGCCGACCATGATGAGCATAAGCTAAATATTTGCCACCACCTTCTTGACAAAAACGAACAGCATATCCCTTACTGCAAAGCCATCGTCTTTGCCAATAAAAAAGAAACAGTAAACCGAATAAGCGGCTGGCTACAGTCAAAAAATATTTTATCAGCTGTGCTGCACAGTGATGTAGCGCAGGATAAACGCAATAACATGTTGCGAAAATTTAGAAATAACGATATTGATATTATTGTTGCCACCGATGTTGCTTCACGCGGCCTTGATATTAATGATCTTGATTTAATTATTAATTTTGATGTCCCTAGAAATGGTGAAGATTATATGCACCGTATTGGCCGTACCGGCAGAATGTTTAAAACAGGATCAGCCATCACTCTCGTTTCTTCCCAAGAGTGGAACAAAATGATAGGCATTGAAAACTTTTTACAGGTTGAATGTACCGAGTTTAAAATCAAATCACTTGCGGCAAAATTTAAAGGCCCAGACAACAAAAAAAATTCAGGTAAGTCTTATGGTAAAAAAAGAAAAAAATCCCAGACGGTAAAAAAAGAAAAAAGTAAAATTAAAAAACGTTTACGCGATAAAAAAAATATTGGTAAGAGAAGAGTTCCTTCTGAAAACAGGAACTAAAAAATCACCATTTTTTCCCTGCCGCCCACCAGATAATATGGCAAGCAAAAGCGTGAGAAGAATAGCTGCCAGTCAAAATCTGTGGTAAACATGGTCATGTGCGTCCAACACATACACCACTGATTTAATGTCCTTGAATAATATATTCTCACCGTCATCCATTCTGAGGGCAACAAACATGAACAAAAGCAATTTAATTATCCCAGCCGTTTTTTTAATAATCGGCTTTTCTTCCGCCTATGTAATTTTTGGCTTAGAGACAGATAGAAGCAACCTTGCTGCTCCTGTCAACAATAAAGAACAAACAGCTGACCGCTTGCTCGGCATCAATCCCTTTACAGAAGAAGAAAAAAACAACAACGCCATTGTAAGCAACCTAAAAGAACAGAATAGGCTTGATTTTTTAGAGGAAGAAGTCTCTCAAATTAAACAACAGCTAAACTATATCGAAGCAACCTTATTATCAATCTCAAACACAACAGCCGGTGTACCGCCTAACGCAGTCAGCATAAATAGAAATCGCTTTCCAGCGCTATCATTTCAACGTTTCTATAACCAGCAGAGCCTAATCAGAGGGGGGTTATCTGCTACCGTTGCAGAAGATATTATCCGCAGAAAAAACAGTATCGAACTAAAAAGACTTGCATTGCTGGATCGAGCTAAAAGAGAGAATTACCTTGACACACAACGATATTTTGACGAATTAAATACCATCAATCTACAGGACGTTAATTTAAGAGAAGAACTAGGCGATGCCAGATATGATAAATATTTATATACCAGCAAACAAAATAATCGGGTTTTAGTTGCATCTGTTATGTTAGGTTCTGCCGCAGAGCAGTCAGGCTTACAAAAAGGTGACATAATTTTAAGTTACGATAACAAACAGGTGTTTAGCTGGCGAGAACTTAAAAGCGCAACCACTGAAGGTCAATTAGGCGAATTTGTTTCTATCAATATAGTGAGAGAAGGAGATATTTACAGCTTTAGCGTCCCACGTGGCCCATTAGGCATACAGTTAGGAGCGACACGGCTATCACCCTGATTGACCATTTAAACCTGAGATTGAAGCCAGACTAATTCATTGCACGAATTTGTAACTGCGGCATTTGTTACCCTCAGACATAATATTTTCGACCTGTAGAAAACCTTCCCATGTTCCAGCAGTCATCATAGAAGAATTGACTGACAGCAATCTGCCCTCACAAGAAATAGAGCTTCCGGCAAACATGGAGCGATTTAATGAGATTAGATTCGGCTTAGTAACGAGTCATTTTTTACTCAGTAAAAAACCATAGACTATTACGGAAAAACTTTACGCAAAGAATCTAAAACCATTGTATAGTTACAGTAACTGCTTAATTACACATGGTTTAATTTTATGGTTACCTATTTATACTGGCTTACTATTATCGCACTTGCATTCGGCTTATTGTATTTAATTGGCTACAAAATAGAACAGTGGAAAATCGCTGTTATAGCCTGCGCCAGTACTTTAGTGATAGGTTTTATCGCTTACCATTTTCATTTTCAACAAGTATTTGTAAAACATTATGGCGGAGTTATGACGGTCGTTGTCCCAGATGGAGAACGTCATATTTCAGCTACCTGGAAAGATGATCACTTATGGATTCAAAACTATAACCCGACCACTAATACCTGTCATTTCAGGGAATACTCTCGCGGCAATTTACTACAGGGCAGAGTAACCATAAAAAACTGCAACCCGATGTTGCGAATACCCCCTGTTATAGCCGCAGACCAAGCCGAATAAACGTTTTTTCAACATATCCCCACCCCTTAAGCCCTGAAAACAATAACTTTGTCACTAGGGGGCGTTCTCAATTACCTGTATGAGCGCGATTTCGAGGTGTTTTTACGCTGACAAGGCGCAATGAGGAGTAATAGTTGCTCTATTGCGACGATTTGCAACACAGTCAACATGAAAAATAACCAAAATAACGCCGTACACGGTGATAGAGAACACCCCCCATCGACCCAATAGATTTAATGAAGCTAAGTATTTTCTGGCATCAGGAAACTGAAATCGTATTATTTGAGAAGAATCACTACTCAGTACTAACTGGGGTAAGCAGTATGTTGCGTGCTACCGATTTTCTTACTAAACAACCACCCGCTAAAAGCGGGTGGGTTAGAGAGATTGGCGACTGAAAG
>CAZMLD010000079.1:0-8326 GCA_964566975.1 uncultured Thiotrichaceae bacterium
CAATATGAACCAAAATCATGGTTTTTATTAATAAAAAGCGCAAATATTACCGACATATTACCGTGAGAAGTTCAGCGCTCTGATTTTTACCAACAGATAATGTAAAATACATCGACAAGAAGCCCCCGCTTCTTTCGCCCAAACAATACAGACAGGTAGACTCAGCTTAATCCCAGCCGCTACAAAGCGGCTGGGCTCTTAATTCGGATGGGTAGAATACTGCCGCCGAAGACTAAACTCATGCTAAAATTACACGCTTTAGCTTCACTTCAAAATTTGCGCCCGTAGCTCAGCTGGATAGAGTGTTGGCCTCCGAAGCCAAAGGTCGGTGGTTCGATTCCACTCGGGCGCACCATCTTCCATTAAAATCTGGATTTAAGGCAGGGATCAGCCCGTCATAAAACAGCTTGTCACTCACCGTCCACCGAAAGTTTTGCACTCATATTTTCACAAGCATTCTACATAATAAGCACAGGCTTAGCGTCCTGACATAACGCTTAAAAGCGGCTACGTGCAGGCGATTTTTCAGGGGTCTACACATTAGAACAAAGCAGTGAATAGTGTGTGGTTAAACCTAAAAAAATCAGTTGAATCGTAGCGAGAGCGATCAAGGTGCAACTGATTTTTTAGGTTTAAACTGCCTGTCTGTTTACGACGCCGAAGCTGTCCACCACAGATGCTATTGCCTCGCAATCAAAATGAACCAAACAGTTTTGTTTCGCTGCCGAACTACACCACCAGGTAACACTGAAAAAGCAAGGGACTACTCGCTTCACGACAACCACTTTCCTAACACCGACTCAAGCTGCTCTCGCTGAACCGGTTTGCCGATATAATCATCCATGCCCACATCAAGGCAGCGCTCTCGATCACCAGACATAACATTGGCTGTCATTGCTATAACAGGTATTTCGCGCTGGTTTGTCGCCTTAATGCCCAGCTTGCGAATTTCTCGCGTGGCATCAAAACCGTCCATTTCTGGCATCTGACAATCCATCAGCACCAGGTCGAACACCTCTTCATTAAGACGTGACATCGCCTCCACCCCATTATTAGCAAGCACTGGTTTCAAACCCACTTTTTCTAGCATTTTTTGCGCTACCATCTGATTAATGGGGTTGTCTTCAACCAGCAGTATTTTTGCATCCAGCTGCATGGCTTTGCTTTCAGACATTAACTGCTCTCGACTCTCCAGCTTTTTATCACTACAGGGAAAATTGACAGTGAACCAGAACTGCGAGCCTTCACCCTCAACACTATCAACACCGAGCTCCCCATCCATCAAACCAACTAGCTGGCTCACTATCGCCAACCCCAGACCCGTACCGCCATATTTCCTTGTCGTTGAACCGTCTGCCTGGGTAAAAGCATTAAACAATGTTTTTAGTGCTGCTTCGGGGATACCGATGCCGGTATCCGATACCGACACTTTTAATTCCACCTGGTTATTACCTGCCTGCAATACCGTCGTCTTAATGACAACTTCACCCTTATCAGTAAATTTCAGCGCATTCGATACCAGATTCACAATAACCTGGCGCACACGTGTGGGATCACCGACTAGTGAGACCGGCAAGGTCTCATCCATCTTCTGCGTCAGCAACACACCCTGCTGCTCCGACTTTAAAGAGTATAGCGTTACAACATCGCCTATGATCTGATTCAAATCAAAACGAATATGTTCAAAATTTAATTTACCCGCCTCTATTTTCGACAGATCCAGAATGTCGTTCAAAATAGCCAGTAAAGCATCAGCAGATTTATGTGCCGTGAACACAAATTCCTTTTGCTCTGCATCCAGCTTTGTGTCTTCCAGTAACTGCAGAGTACCAATAACGCCATTCATTGGGGTACGAATTTCATGGCTCATATTCGCTAAAAATTCGCCTTTTGCCTGACTCATTTTTTCTGCATTGTCTTTTGCCGTTTTAAGCTCGGCTTCTATTTTCTTACCATGGTCTATTTCATTTTTTAAATTCGCATTAAGCTTTTCCATGCTTGCCCCTGCTTTTTTTAGACCACTAATTAAGGTCTCATTTTTGTACGACAGCTCAAGTTCTGCGGTTGATGATTTATACATGCGACGAACCGCCATTATCATCACCCCCAGAAAGAAGCCCGTCATCGCCGACAAGGCGTAGTAAACCTCTCCACCTGTATAAAAGAAGCGCGCCATTAATGGCAGCAACACGCAACCTACATAACCATAATACACCCAGGCAACAGAGGAATAAGAAACCGCAGAGGCTGAAACACCAACCAGAATAAAAGCCAACACAATTTGATGCAGCTCATTAAAAGGAAACATCAGAGTCGAAGAAATACCCCAGCCCGCACCGGTTAAAAAAACGGAGACCAGATACCAGCGCCGAATAATAAATCGGCTTTGCGGTAACTTCCCTGTCACCGCATACAGTTTGAAATAATGCACGGCTGAACGGTATAAAAATAGCAGCAACATTACACCTAGCCAGACAGTTAATACTTCATGTGGTAGGTCTTGCCAGATTAAACCTACCCAAATAATAGCCATGGCGATGCCGGCAACATTACTAAAACCAGAGCTGGTAATCAGGCGAACAATCTGTGTTTGTCGTATACGCTCACTTTGCTGAGCATTAGGTTCGGCAGTCAAATTAACTGAATTGCAGGGCAGATTTTCTGTTTGAGACATTTTAGTTATCAGTTGTTGGTGTTAATGATTAAAAGACGGTGTTTGTTGGGGAAGCTACAGAAATAAAATGATTGCCACTCTTAAATTTAAAAGCAGCACGTCCTCACGCTATTCTCTCACTTTTTATAAAAAACTCGGTCGCAAGCGAGCCGAGTTTTAAAACAAGCCAAGCTGCCTCGGTCGGTCTTCCTTCTTCTCGTGCTCTTCAAGCTGCCCCCTTACGTAAGCCCTAATCACTTCCTCGTTGGCATTGCCTATCGTTTCAACAAAGTAACTCTGCGTCCATAATTTACCACCCCAAAAATATCGCTTCTTTATCTCAGGATAACGTCGGAAAAATTCTCTTGCCGATATACTTTTAATCACCTGCATTATATGACTTGGTGACATCTTTGGCACTCCTCGAACAACCATATGAAGGTGATCTTCAGGTATTTCTAACTCTATGATATCAATATCATAGTCATAGTCATACCCAATTTTCTCAATAATTCCTTTCAACTCTTCTCCATAAGGGGAACAGAATACCTTATGTCTATATTTCGGTATCCAAACAAAATGGTACATCAACCTATATACATGGTGCGTATTCTTTTGTAACTCCATAAGCTGGATACCTCACAATGGGAAAAATACCCCATTGTAAGCTATCCAGCTCGGGGGCAAGCCACCCGAGATTTACGCTTTGCGGTTAAATGACCCTGAGCTATTATACATTTGCAAAACGGTTTGCTTTACCCAGCCAGCGACGCACCAACGGCTCAACAGCCTCAGGGTGCTGCTGCCTGATATATTGTGCCGCTTCCTTCACATCAACAAACCAGGCTTCATCGCGCACAATATCGGCGATTCGCATCTGCATCAGACCTGCTTGTTTAGTGCCCAGCACTTCTCCTGGCCCACGCAGCTCAAGATCTTTTTCTGCTACTTTAAAACCATCGTTGGTTTCTCTTAAGATGCCCAGTCGCTGCCGACCCCGCTGCGAAAGAGGCGGCTGATACATCAATACGCAAACACTTTGTTTTGCACCACGACCAACACGACCTCTTAGCTGATGCAGTTGCGCCAGGCCTAAACGCTCAGCATTCTCTATCACCATCAAAGAAGCATTGGGCACATCAACCCCAACTTCAATAACAGTGGTAGCGACCAGTAAATCAATTTCTTTATTTTTAAACTGCTTTACAATTAACTGCTTGTCCTGCGACTTCATCCGGCCATGTACTAGGCCAACACGCACACGCCTAAGCTCTTCCGTCAATTGCTGCGCTGCCACCTCTGCCGCCTGACACTGTAACAGTTCAGACTCCTCGACCAACGTGCATACCCAGTATGCCTGCTCACCTTTTTCACAGGCTTTTTCAATACGCAGAGCAACCTCTTCTCTGCGCGCCGTCGAAACCACAACGGTAGTGACTGGCTTACGCCCTTTGGGCAATTCATCTATCGCAGAGTAATCCAGGTCGGCATAGGCTGTCATCGCCAGACTTCTGGGAATTGGCGTTGCCGTCATGATTAACTGATGCGGGACATTGTTATTATAAAAATCATTTGAGTCTGCACCAGGCTCACCCTTTATGCATCCTTTTTCACGCAGAGCAAGACGCTGATGCACACCAAAACGGTGCTGCTCATCCACCACCAGCAGAACCAGCTGCTTAAATTCAACATCATTCTGAAACAGGGCATGGGTTCCGATCACAAGCTGAGACTCACCCGATCGTATTTTAGTTAATTTTTGCAGGCGAGCCTTGCCTTTATCTTTACCGGTTAATAATAAACATTTTTCAGCAGCAAACCATTGCTGAAAACTTTGGTAATGCTGCTCCGCTAATATTTCAGTCGGTGCCATAATGGCAAACTGGTAACCGGCATTAAGTACTGCCATGGCGACGGCTGCGGCTACAATCGTTTTACCCGAACCGACATCACCTTGCAGCAGCCGTAACATCGGATGAGCATGATTAATGTCCGCAAATATCTGCGCGATTACCTTTTCCTGTGCTTGCGTTAGTGCGAATGGCAATTTTTTTGTAAATGCCAAATACGCATCTTGTGTCACCGATAATTTTATTGCCGATTTTTTTTTAATTTCGCTACGCGCCTGTAACAGGCTTAACTGATGGGCAATCAACTCTTCAAATAACAGGCGTTGTTGCGCGGCAGTGCCGCACTGATTTAGTACCATAATACTGGTGTTTTTATGAGGGCGATGGACACTAGACAGCGCACTCACCAGATCAGGAAACTGATGCTGCAATCTGACTTGCTCTGGCAGCCAGTCAACCAGCTCGCCCTGATTTATTCGGCTTAACACCTGTTGTGAAATTTTTTGTAGCAGCGACTGGTGAACGCTTTCTGTTTTAGGATAAACCGGCGTTAATGACTGCTCGATGAACTCATGGTTTTGATCACCCTGTTTGTTCTGGACTAACTGATACTCCGGATGTACAAATTCCCATTGCACCATACCGTTTCTGACTTCACCAAAACAGCGTAGACGCGTACCTACGCTAAAGCTATTTTGCTGTGTTTTATTAAAGTGAAAAAAACGCAGAATAATCGAGCCGCTATGGTCAGACAAATGACACAATAAACTACGACGACCGCGGCCACCCGTCTTTATTTCACAATCGTCAATCACGCCTTCAATCAATGCTGACTGACCCAACTGCAACGCAGCAATGGCTGTTAACTTTGTCCTGTCTTCATAACGTAAAGGCAGGTGAAATAAAACATCCTGCACCGTATATATTTCGAGCCGCTTAAGTTTTTCAGCAATCACCGCACCCACGCCTTTCAATACCTGCACCGGCTGATACTCGAAATTGCCTAGGTTTTTATCTTCCATTGATTATTTCACCTGATAACGTCATCCTTCTGGTTTAACGCTCATGCATAACCCCGTTTACAATACCATCACCCCATCCATTTCTACCTCAGCCGCTTTGGGCAGCGCGGCGACACCGATGGCTGCGCGCGCCGGGTATGGCTGCTGAAAGTACTCCGCCATGACTTCATTCACCTGCGGGAAACTTGACAAGTCAGTAAGAAACACATTTAACTTCACGATATCGGATAAATCTCCACCCGCAGCCTGCGTCACCGCCTGTAAATTTTTAAAGACCTGGTGTATCTGCTGCTTAATATCCCCCTCAATCATTGCCATGGTTTCAGGAACCAGCGGGATTTGACCAGACAGATAAACCGTTGAGCCGGTTTTAACCGCTTGTGAGTAAGTACCAATTGCCTGCGGCGCTTTATCCGTTGATATAATTGTTTTTGCCATTTTCATTTCTCTTGTATTTTATTTAGCGCAGTTTCAAATAATCAGCATCAAGCAATCAGTTTCAAGCAGTATTTTTTACAGCGCCATCTACGTCGATTTTTTTTACAATCGCGCAATTCGCATGACATTTGTAATCCGGCGTAAGCGACGCATCACTGCCGCCAGGTGAGTACGATCGGTCACTTTCATCTGGTATAACAAGCTCATGGAAAAACCATCACGGTCTTCCATATAAACATTTTCAATATTAACACCACAGTCAGAGATAACTGTCGCGGTTCTTGCCAGCAAACCAGACTTGTTTTCAATTTCCAGTTTTATCTCACAACTAAACTCACCACTGGCATTTTTAGCCCATTGCACATCAATATGACTATCCAAATGTCCATTTTTATTTTTGGCATCAAGGTTTTTGCAAACTTCTCGGTGCACAACAATGCCACGACCCTTGCTTAGCCTAGCGACAATCTGGTCACCAGGAATGGGATAACAGCAACGACTATAAGAAACCACCATGCCCTCGGTACCACTAATGGCCAGTGCTGAGCGCGACTTCATCTCGCTGGTTTCTTCTGATTCTCCATCTGAAATACGCTCAGGCACCAGCCGCCTGACCACCAAACTTGGCGGACGATTACCCAGCCCCACATCCTCCAGCAACTCACTCAATTGAGTAAAACCGTACTCGGCTAACACCGCCTCAAGATCTTTTTTATTCACCTTGTCCAGCCGCATGCCCAACGGTTTCAAACAACGCTCTAATAAACGTCGCCCCTGCGTCATCGCCTCATCAGAGCGTAAATTTTTCAGATAATGGCGGATGTTACTTCTGGCTTTTGCTGTCACCACATAATTTAACCAAGCGGCATTTGGCTTGGAACCGGGTGAGGTGACAATCTCTACCGTCTGACCACTGTAAAGTGGGGTGTTTAAAGGCGTGAAGCTGTGATCCAGTTTTACCGCTACACAGCTATTGCCAATATCGGTATGTACAGCGTAAGCAAAGTCAACGGGCGTTGCATTTCTCGGTAGTTTCATAATGTCACCATCGGGCGTGTAAACGTAAACTTCATCATGAAACAAATCAACTTTTACATTTTCAAGGAACTCCAGCGAGTCACCTGCCGACTGCTGCATTTCCAGAATTCCAGTCAGCCAGTCGCGTGCTCTGGCATGCGCGGTAATTTCGCCTTTTTCATCAGGCGCTTTGTACAACCAATGCGCTGCAATACCACTTTCAGCAAATTTATCCATTTCCTGGGTACGCACCTGTATTTCCATCGGGATACCATGCGGGCCATACAGCGCGGTATGCAATGACTGATAGCCGTTACTTTTAGGAATCGCAATATAATCTTTAAAACGCCCAGGTATGGGCTTAAACAGATTGTGGACAATACCTAATACACGGTAGCAATCATCAACAGAGTCGACTAAAACGCGCAGCGCATAAACGTCAAGAATTTTACTGAACGGTAAATTCTTGTCTCGCATTTTATTATAGACACTAAACAAGTGTTTTTTACGAGAGACAATCTGTGCATCAATCGGCATTTCTACCAGTCTTGAACTCAGCGCCTGGTTAATTTTATCAATCAGTTCATGGCGGTGACCACTGACCTTGTTTACCGCATTTTCTAGCACCTGGTAACGCAGCGGATGCCTGGCTTTAAAAACCAGGTTCTCCAGTTCATGGCGTATGGTAAAAATACCGAGGCGATTGGCAATAGGAATATAAATTTCTAACGTTTCCTGTGCAATTCGACGACGCTTCTCCGGTTTTAAAGCGCCCAAGGTACGCATATTGTGCAGACGGTCTGCCAGCTTTATCATGATGACGCGAATATCTTTCGCCATCGCCAGCAGAACCTTTTGTATATTCTCTGCCTGCTGCTCTATTTTATTTTTAAATTTGATATGTGTTAGCTTGCTAACACCGTCAACCAGATGCGCCACGTCGTGACCAAACTCACGTTCAATTAATTTTCTGGTCGCAGGCGTGTCTTCTAAAACATCATGCAATATCGAAGCAACAATGCTTTTAACATCCATGTGCATCTGTGCAAGAATATGCGCCACTGCAATGGGGTGATAAATATAAGGCTCACCGGAAGCACGATGCTGACCCTCATGTGCCATCGCGCCAAAAAGATAGGCGTTATAGACTTCTTTTACCTGTTCTTGATCCATGTATTGCGAGATCAAATCACAAAGATCAGAAATTAGAAACCGTTCCTGTTTTGCCCACCCTTCGCCATTGTTTGCGCTGTTCTTCGTCATTTATCTAATCTAACAGCTTATAGCGAAGAATTGTATCCAATTACTGCACTGTCAGCATTATCCGCACAAGCTCGCAGCAAAAT
>CAZMLD010000080.1:0-8323 GCA_964566975.1 uncultured Thiotrichaceae bacterium
ACAGAAAGAAAATAAACCACGAAAATCGGCAGTAACGGCCAGATATACCACTGTGACATACCGCCAGCCTGGCCTTCGACAATATCACTCAGATTAAGACTGCCGCTTGCCATCAGCACCCCGACTAGGGCAAACCCCATGGCAATTTCATAGGCAATAATTTGTGCGCCAACACGTAGTGAACTCAAAATGGCGTATTTTGAGTTCGATGCCCAACCCGCGATAATCACGCCGTAAACACCCACAGAGGTTAACGCTAAGACATACAGCAGGCCTGCGTTGATATCGGTCAGTACCACATCACGGTTGAATGGAATCACCGCCCACGCGGCAAGTGCTGGCATGATGGCCAATACGGGTGCAATTAAAAACAGGTATTTATCTGATTTGGCAGGAATGATGACTTCTTTGAACATCAACTTCATGGCATCCGCAATGGGTTGCAACCAGCCACGAAAACCAACACGGTTAGGCCCAATCCGAATTTGCATATAGCCAATAATTTTCCGCTCGGCATAGGTAATATACGCCACACAAAGCAACAGCGGTGCGAGAATTAATGCTATCTTGCCCAGAATAAGCAGGAAGGATTGCCAGCCCGAAGGAAACCAGCTCCAGATATCTAGCGCGAACAGAGCCATGTTTTCAATCATGCACCTGCCTCCTCGCCCAGATCATAGCTCATGACTGCTTCAATATTTACCTCGGCAAAGACGCTGCCCAGCCGTTCATTGCCCGCAAGTGCAGAGGTCAGCCAGGCACAGTCATCGGGTATGCTGTCATCAATAATCAATGGCAACTCCAAGCTGTTATCTGTCTGTTTCTCGCTATTCGCATGAGCGGGAACAAAATCAGAGCGGGTACTGAGTTCATTGTCGTCATCCACAGACAGGTCGATGACGAGACCTTCACCGCTGTTATTATCATTCTTATCATCGCTACTGCTGGCATCACTCTGGCTGACGATAACGCTGGCCACAGAAGCAAGACCAAGACGATTCGCTTCAGCCGTATTTAATCGCACACATGGCATTTGTGCATCCACTGTTTTTTGCAATGAAGCCGCTCGACGCACGACAGCGTCGGTGGCATACATAGCCACATCAGAGGCAGCATGAAGACCCGATGTTGAAATAATTTTCAGTGTGGTAGAATTTTCTACTTCATTTGGTAAGGCATTGGACAGTTCAATCGACTCACACACAGAGCGGACTTCCTGCTTTACTTCATCTGAGGAGAAATAATCAAAACCGTCAAGCCCAGTCAGGTTACCCAGCACCCGTAAAATTTTCCACGCTGGGCGTGCGCCGCCTTTAGCATCAAGCACGGCATTGAAACTTTGCCAGAAACCTTCTGCATTCACATAGGTACCTGAGGTTTCCATAAAGCTTGCTGCCGGTAACATAACGTCCGCTACCGCTTTCACTGAAGCAGAGTGGTAGCTGGAAATCGACACCACAAAATCAGCCGCTTTTAAGGTTGCCATTAGTTCATTTGCCGCGCTTGCATCCGTGTCAGGCTCCATATTTAGCAACAGGCAGGCGGCCAGTTTCTGTGTGTCTGCGGTATCAGTGAGTTCGGCAAGATTTTTGCCAGTAATAATATTGTCGCTAGCACCGCCCGCACCGCGATGTGGAACCGCGCCAGCCAGCCATGCACCCGCCGCATTGCAACCGTCAGTCAAATAGCCAAAGGTACTGCCGGTTTGTCTGGCTATCGCCTCAGCCAACATACGCAAGCTGGAGAACTGCGGGTGCATCTGTGCAATATTGCCGAGTATCACGGTGGTCGTTTCTGCATCATGAAGCTGTTGCGCCACGGCTTTATGTGCCTCATCTGTTGTCACGGTTGACAGCGCAGTGGCGATATTCTCTGGCACAACATTACCGCTTAACTGGTAAGCAGCGGCGGCAATAGCCGCCAGCTCTGCCACCATATTCTGCTGCGCCACAACTAGGTGACTGGCAAGCGGGTAATTAAAATCGTATTGACGCGGATTCAAAAAAGAAATTTTCGCCGCATTATTAACCGCCGCTTTTCGTAAACGCAGGTTGGCAATCGGTTGCTCCTTACGCACATTAGAACCAATTAACAACGCAGCATCAAGTTTTTCTAGCTGTTCAATGTTTTGCCCTAACCATGGCATCACCGGCGCAAGTTGCTGATCTGAAAAGTCAGACTGGCGTAAACGATGCTCAATATTGCCACTGCCTAAACCACGTAAAAACTTTTGCGTTAAATATTGCTCTTCTAAGGTTGAGTTGACAGAAACCAGTGCCGCCATTTCGGTATTCACCACGGCGTCGACTTTTTCGTTAGCATCTTCTGCTTTACTTGCTTTTGACTCGACCGCAGCAGCGGTTTCAATCTCAGCGTGTTCATCGGCTGCTTTTTCTTCGGCTGCTTTTTTGGCTTCTGCTTCAGCCGCCTGCTTTGCTTTTAATGCGACTAAATCTGCCGCTACCGATTTAAATTTATCGGCAACCAACTGTAAGGCATCGTCCCAGTTTGCTGCCTGCCATTTGCCATCACGTTTTATCATTGGCGTGGTTAGACGGTCGTTCGTGTCCAGCCCTTCATAACTAAAGCGGTCACGGTCAGACAACCAAACTTCGTTAAGGGCTTCATTTTCTCGTGGTACAACGCGAATGATTTCCCCACGCAAGGTGTGGACAAAAAGATTTGAACCGATACAGTCATGCGCTGCGATGGCTTTATGCTGAATGACTTCCCAGGCACGGGCTTTATTACGCGATGGTTTTGCCGTTAATGCGCCCACTGGGCAGACATCTATCGCATTACCAGACATTTCTGAATTAACACATTCATCAACAAAGGTGGCAATTAATGTGTCCTCACCGCGCCCTGTCATGCCCAGTTCTCGAATACCGGCAATTTCACGACCAAAACGCACACAGCGGGTGCAGTGAATGCAACGCGTTAATTCCGTGCTAATTAACGGCCCGATGTTTTTATCAAATACCACGCGTTTGCTTTCGCTGTACTCAGACACTGAGGAGCCATAAGCAACGGCCACGTCCTGCAATTCACATTCGCCACCCTGGTCACAGATTGGGCAGTCCAGAGGATGATTAATCAGCAAAAATTCCATCACTGATTTTTGTGCATCTTTGGCATATTTCGACTGCGTATGCACAACCATGCCTTCCATTACTGATGTCGCGCAAGCGGGTAATGGCTTGAGTGCTTTTTCGACTTCAACCAAGCACATGCGACAGTTTGCCGAAATAGCCAGTTTTTTGTGATAACAAAAACGCGGCACTTTAATATTCTGTGCATCAGTGACTTCAATCAGCATCACACCTTTTGGTGCCTGAATTTGCTTGCCGTCAACGGTGATGCTCACCATTTCAACGGGGTCTATTGTTTGATCCATTGCTTCAGGCATTACGCTGCCTTCACCATACTGTGTTTATGTTCAACGTAATATTCAAATTCGCTGCGGTAATGTTTGAGAAAACTTCGTACTGGCATGGCAGCCGCATCACCCAGCGCACAGATGGTTCTGCCTTCAATTTTACTGGCGACATCATCCAGTTTGTCCAGATCTGTCATGTTGCCTTTGCCTTCAACAATACGGGTCAACATGCGATATATCCAGCCCGTGCCTTCACGGCAGGGCGTGCATTGACCACAGGATTCAGAAAAATAAAACTGCGAAATACGGCGTAATGTCTGCACCATATCGGTGGTTTCATCCATCACGATAACCGCACCCGAAGCTAACATAGAGCCCGCTTCAACAATGGAGTCATAATCCATATTGGCTTTCATCATAATGTCACCAGGTACTACCGGCACCGATGAACCACCAGGAATCACGGCTTTTAATTTATGTCCATCTTTCACACCACCGGCCATGGCGAGTAAATCAGCAAACGATGTGCCCATCGGAATTTCAAAGTTACCTGGGTTATTAACATGCCCGGAGATGGAAAACAGCTTAACGCCGCCGCTGTTAGGTATCCCCAGATTCTGGAACCATTCACCGCCATTACGCATAATAGCAGGCACAGAGGCCAGTGTTTCGGTGTTATTAACGGTAGTGGGCTTGCCGTACAGACCAAAATTTGCCGGAAAAGGCGGTTTAAACCGTGGCAGCCCACGTTTGCCTTCCAGGGAATTTAATAACGCGGTTTCTTCACCGCAGATATAGGCACCAGCACCGAGTGAGGCATGTAATTCAATACTAACGTCACTGCCTAAAATATTTTTACCTAGCAGACCATTTTTATAGGCCTCTGCCAGTGCCTGACTAAAATGTATCGCCGGTTCATCCATAAACTCGCCACGCATATAGTTATAACCCACGGTAGCACCCATGGCATAACAGGCAATCGCCATGCCTTCAATTAAAGCATGCGGGTTATAACGTAAAATTTCGCGGTCTTTGCAGGTACCTGGCTCCGATTCATCGGAGTTGCACACCAGATATTTTTGTACGGCTGCGGTACGCGGCATATAACTCCATTTCAAACCGGTTGGAAAACCCGCACCGCCACGTCCACGTAAACCGGATTTTTTGACTTCTGCAATTACCGTTTCTGGTGTGATATTTTCTTTAAGAATTTTTCGCCACGCCTGATAACCGCCTGTTTTCAGGTAGTTATCATATGACCATGATTCGCCTTCAAACTGTAACGTGGCAAAACATACCTGTTCATTGCTGGTATTAATCGCAGGTTTGGTCACTTCGGGTTTCACTTTCATAGCAGGGTGATGAGTTGATGACATAAGAAGCGTTACTCTAAACTATCCAGAATCTCATCCACTTTTTCAGCGGTAAGCTTTTCATAATAAACATGGTTAACCTGCATCATTGGTCCACCGGCACAGGCCGCTAGGCATTCTTCTTCTTTTTTAAGGTAGATGCGTCCATCATCGGTACTCTCGCCAATTTTGATGTTCAGTTTTTGCTCAACATGATCAACAATGTTTTGCGAACCCATCAACATGCAGCAGATATTGGTGCATATCGCTACATTGTTTCGTGCTACCGGCTTTAGCTCATACATCGAATAAAAACTGGCAACCTCAAACACTTCAATTTTTGCCAGATTAAGATAATCCGCCACCGCTGCCATTAGCTCGTCAGTTAAAAAACCTTTATTTTCATGCTGCACGACATTTAGCGCACCTAACAGTGCGGATTTTTTATGCTGCGCAGGAAAATGTGATAATAATTCATCAATTTCTTCTCGCGCATGCGCTGATAGCTCGATTACCGTTTTAACCGACATTTCATTTTTTAGCGTAACAACGGTCATTAGCGATCCACCTCACCGAACACAATATCCTGCGTACCAATTATCGCTACTACGTCTGCCAGCATGTGGCCTCTCGCCATTTCGTCGAGTGCAGAAATGTGCACAAAACCTGGTGCACGAATTTTTAGGCGATAGGGTTTGTTGGCACCATCTGAAATCAGGTAACAGCCAAATTCACCTTTTGGGTGTTCAATCGCGGCATAGGCCTCACCTTCCGGCAAACAGAAGCCTTCGGTAAATAGTTTGAAATGGTGTATCAGTGATTCCATATCGGCTTTCATGCCTTCACGTTTTGGCGGTGCAATCTTTTGATTGTCGGTAATAATCGCGCCATCGTTTACCCGCAGCCAGTCGATACACTGTTTGATGATACGATTAGATTCGCGCATTTCCTGAATACGCACCAGATAACGGTCATAACAGTCGCCATTGGTGCCAATGGGAATATCAAATTCCATGCGATCATAGACTTCGTAAGGCTGTTTTTTACGCAAATCCCAGGCAATACCAGAGCCACGAATCATTGGTCCGGTAAAACCCAGTGCCAACGCCCGTTCGGGTGTCACCACACCAATATCAACGGTACGTTGCTTCCAGATACGGTTGTCCGTTAGCAGTGTTTCATATTCGTCAACATAAGTGGGGAAGCGGCGGGTAAAGTCTTCCAGAAAATCGAGCAGCGTGCCTTCACGATTTTCGTTTAATTTGTTCACTTCGCGCTGGTTATGCCACTTTGATTTTTTGTACTGCGGCATGCTATCTGGCAGGTCGCGCGCGACACCACCGGGGCGATAGTAAGTGGCATGTAACCTGGCGCCAGATACGGCTTCGTACACGTCCATTAAGTCTTCACGTTCGCGGAAGGCATAAAGGAACATGGTCATGGCACCAACATCCAGCGCATGCGCGCCAATCCATAATAGATGATTTAATATCCGCGTAATTTCATCGAACATAACTCGGATATATTGCGCCCGTTCTGGCACGGAGATATTCATCAAGTTTTCCATTGCCATCACGTAACCGTGCTCGTTGCACATCATGGAAACGTAATCCAGCCGATCCATATAACCAATACTTTGATTATAGGGTTTGGATTCGACCAGTTTTTCTGTGGCTCGGTGCAATAACCCCACATGCGGGTCAGCACGCTGAATAACTTCACCGTCCATTTCCAGCACCAGACGCAATACGCCGTGTGCGGCAGGATGTTGCGGACCAAAGTTTAAGGTGTAATTACGAATTTCAGGCATCGCTGCTCTCCACATTAACAGCGTCCGCCACCGCATTGGCACTGCCGTCAACGTGACGATCAAAGCGACCATCATCGCGAATCACACGAGGTACGAGCACACGCGGCTCGATAGTCACTGGCTGGTAGATAACACGCTTTTGCTCTTCGTCATATTTCATTTCGACGTGGCCAATCAGTGGGAAGTCTTTTCTAAAGGGGTGACCAACGAAACCGTAGTCGGTCAATATACGGCGTAAATCGGGATGCCCTTCAAAAAGAATGCCGTATAAATCAAAGGCTTCACGCTCAAACCAGTTTGCCACTGCCCAAATATCAATGACTGAAGGAACAACGGGTACGTCTTCGCTTTCGCAATAAACACGAACGCGCAAACGGTGGTTATGCGTTACGGACAGCAGGTGATACACCGCAGCAAAGCGTGGCCGACCTGAACCCGTCGCTTCGATATCGTCACCAAAGCGCAACCGCGCACCGGTTGCAGGCTCTACGCCACGGCTAAAGCCGGTTGTTGAGGTTGACTCTGTGGCCCATTCCACGCTGCCATATTCAGAATAGTCGACACCACAAACATCAATTAACTGCTCAAATTTAAGTGCCGCATTATCACGCAAGGCGGCAAAAACAGCGAGCGCATCTTTGGGTAACACTTCAATGGTTAGCTCAGCGAAGACATCATTTTTCACCACCACGTTTGTTTGTAGTTGCGATGAAAAAGTGTCCGCTAAGGTCTGTGATAATTGTTGAACGTCGATATAACCGGCCCTATGTTATGGTCACGTCCCGATATCTAACGGGCGGGTTATAGTCTTCATCACCTTCGACTGGCTGTCTGGCAATGGTATTGGTGCGGCGAATTTTGTTCTGTAACTGCAAAATACCGTAGAGCAGCGCCTCTGCCGTTGGTGGGCAGCCCGGCACATAAATATCCACTGGCACGATACGGTCACAGCCTCGCACCACAGAATAAGAGTAGTGATAATAGCCACCACCATTGGCACAAGAACCCATGGAAATAACCCAGCGCGGCTCCGCCATCTGGTCATATACTCTGCGTAAGGCTGGCGCCATTTTGTTACACAAGGTGCCAGCAACAATCATGACATCAGACTGGCGCGGACTGGGACGAAATAACATACCAAAGCGATCAAGATCGTAGCGCGAAGCACCTGCCTGCATCATTTCAACCGCACAACATGCCAGCCCGAAAGTCATTGGCCACATTGAGCCAGTACGCGCCCAGTTGATTAATTTATCGGCTGAGGTGGTTACAAAACCTTTTTCTAAAACGCCTTCTATTCCCATTCTAGCGCTCCTTTTTTCCACTCATAGATAAAACCGATGATCAGAACACCAAGGAATATACCCATGGCGATAATACCAGGTAGACCAATGACATCAAGCGAGACTGCCCAAGGGAAAAGAAAAGCGATTTCAAGATCAAAGATAATGAAGAGGATAGCAACCAGATAATAGCGCACGTCAAATTTTATCCGTGCATCTTCGAACGCCTCAAAACCACATTCAAAGGGCGAGTTCTTTGCTGGATTGGGTTTTGACGGTGCCAGCACGAAACCACCAACAAACATGGCGCCGACACCAACCACTATGCCAATGACCAGAAATATCAAAATTGGCAAATAACTTTCAAGCATACTGCGAGTCCTTTGGTTTAACTTGCAGGCATCGATGATGTCTGCAGGCGATCAATCCAAGCATACTGCGAACCCTTTGGTTTAACTTGCAGGCATCGATGATGTCTGCAGGCGATCAATCTATGTTT
>CAZMLD010000081.1:0-6139 GCA_964566975.1 uncultured Thiotrichaceae bacterium
TAATATCGAGGTTAAAACAAATACAGCAATGGTTACACTGTAGCTGTGTATCTGAAAATCAGAAAAAAATGTAGCGACAACGGTGACGATAATGCCAACGATAATACCCCTGGCGACACCACCAGAAACAAAGCCCATTAATATTATATTGTTAGGTAGCGGGGAGACCAGCATTTCTTCAATGCTGCGGTGAAACTTGGCGCTGAAAAAAGAGGAGACAACATTTGCATAGGAATTGGTAATAACTGACATCAATATTAGGCCAGGAACAATATAATCTATGTAGCTGAAGCCGTCGATATCATTAATTTGTGAGCCAATAAGCTGGCCAAAAATAATAAAGTAAAGACCAATGGAAATAGCAGGTGGTAACAGGGTCTGGACCCAGATGCGAATAAAGCGTAAATACTCTTTCACCATGATGGTTTTAAGGGCAACCAGCTGCTGGACGAAAGTCATTTGTTTGTCTCGCTCTCGGTGTTGCTATGGTTCAACCTTAAAAAAGCAGTTGAATCGTAGCGAGAATGGCTAAGATGCTGAAGGTTAAGGTTTTTTCTAGGTGTTTTAGCTTTGCTCGTAGTCACTCTACGGGTGAAATTAAAACACCTAGAAAAAACCTTAAAATTCAGTGTATTAGTCATTCGCAGTAGATTCAACTGATTTTTTAAGGTTCAACATGCCAATAAAAAGCTGCTCAAGGCGGTTGGTTTTGGTTTTCATGCTAACAACGGTTATACCGTCGTTTTTAAGTAATTCAAACAGGCCAGTAATGCTGTTGTCACTGGCAGCATGTTTTGTGTGAATATCTGCCTCCAGCGTTGTATTATCAAGCATTCTAACGGGATAGTCGCCGCAGTCTGGTACTGCTTCAAGTGGTTTGGCAAGATACAAAATAAATGTTTCGACATGTAAGCGATTCAATAAAGAGCGCATCTGTGTTTGTTCAATGGTGATGCCATCATTGATAATGGCAATGTTATTACACAGGCTTTCGGCTTCTTCCAGGTAGTGTGTGGTGAGAATAATAGTCAGGCCTTTGGCGTTTTGTTCTTGTAGAAATTGCCACATAGTGTGACGAATTTCAATGTCAACACCAGCTGTTGGTTCATCCAGTATCAGCAGTTTGGGGTGGTGCATAAGTGCTCGTGCAATCAACAGGCGACGTTTCATGCCGCCTGAAAGCTCTTTTGCTATGTGCAAGCGTTTGTCCCAAAGCTCAAGTTGTCGCAGGTATTGTTCAGCCCGTTTTTTTGCCTCGGGCCGGTCGATGCCGTAATAACCGGCCTGATTGATTAGAATTTCACCAATCGGCTCGAAGATATTAAAGTTGAATTCCTGTGGCACCAGGCCGACAAGCATGCGGATATCGCTGGGGTTTGTCTCCAGGTTTTGACCAAAAGCTTCGACAAGCCCTGATGTTTTGTTGACCAACGACGAAACGATGCCGATAACGGTTGATTTGCCTGCGCCGTTAGGACCGAGCAAGGCAAAAAAGTCACCTTGTTTTACCGTGAGATCGACACCTTTAAGTGCATTTACCCCGTTTTTATAGGTTTTTTTCAGGTTTTTAATGTTTAGTGCATTCAAGGTGGTTTTGCAACCGAGTTGTTTTTTATGACAGGGTAATGTTACAGTGGTTACATTAGTAATACGACTGTCTAATGCGTGCCAGTAATCATCTGCTTATTGTTTGTATGTAGGCGAACTGTCTGGTTTCAACATTGGTGTGAGTTTTTTTATGGGTGCTAAAGGTGAAGATAATCGTCAACGAATTGTAGATGCGGCGGATAATCTGTTTTACAGGCGTGGTTACAATCAAACCTCATTTCAGGACATTTCCGATGCAACTGGGATTCCGCGCGGTAATTTTTATTATTATTTTAAAACCAAGAATGAAATTCTGGATGCTGTCGTCAATACCCGTGTTGAACAATTAACCGGTATGCTAAATCGTTGTGAAGCGCAAACGCAGAATGCCAGAGAGCGTTTGCTGTTGTTTAGTAACATGCTGGAGCACAACCGTGATGTTGTTATTGAGTCTGGCTGTCCGCTGGGTTCTTTAAGTTCCGAGCTGGCAAAAGATGACCCTGTTTTACACGAAAAATCCAGACAGGGATTTGTTCTATTGCGTAACTGGATTAAACAGCAGTTTACTGTTTTGGGTTTAAACAATGCTGATGACCTCGCTATGGATTTACTGGCGAAGTTACAGGGTACAACGATAATGGCTTGTGTTTTTAAAGATGGTGATTTTGTTCAGCGCAGTCATCAGCAGATAAAAAACTGGATTAACGAAAAAACATTAAATTAATTTTTATTAGAGATGCCTGAATGGATATATCTGTTGAGGAAGCCTATTTGTCCGCTTTTAAAGGCAGTTTTACCTCGACCATGCGCTGGCATGATTTGGATGCGTTTTGGCTGACCTTAAAAGTCCAGGCAGATGACCAGTGGTATATCTATCTGGTCGGTGAAGCGCCGCCAGAGGCAACGGTTGATAAAGCGCATTTGTTAACTTTTATCGACAAAATAGATGCCTTGCTGCATAAGGAACATGACGAGGATTATTGCGGCATTGTTTATGTCGATAACAAGGAAAAGCCTGCCTTTATAAAAATTTTTGACCCGAATAATCTGGGTGTTAGTTGTGGTTTTAGCGATAGCCCACCGTTACCGGGTTGGGTTTTATCTCGGATACCGCCTGTTGAGCTTGAAGCCGCGATAAACCCGCCTAAAAGCCGCCAACGCTGGTGGCAACGGATATTTAGTTGATAACGAACACTGGTTGATTCCGAGCTAAAGGAAAGCCAGCAGCGGGGCATTCATTAACGTTCACTGAGCGCATTACTAAAACCGCGAGAAATCGGCCTTAGTAAATAATCCAGCACCGACTTAGCCCCCGTTTCAATCCTCGCCTGCACCGTCATACCCGGAATGATTTTCATTGCTTCAGGGTCGTCACCTACCCAGGCCTGGCTTAAACTAATTTCTGCGCGATAATAAGGGTTGTTTTTTTCATCCAGATAGGTGGTGGCTGAAATTTGTTTTATGGTGCCTTCAATGCTGCCAAAGCGTGATGAAGTGAAGCTATCGACATTGACCACGGCACTCTGACCAAGATGAACGTGACCAACATCTTTGGGTAAAATACGTGCCTTTACAATTAGCTCATCGTCGATGGGGACAATACGCATAATAATTTTACCGGGCTGTGCCACTGCATTGATACTATTGATAGTAAGCTCCTGCACAATGCCATTAACGGGGGCTATTACGTTAAGGCGTGTCGCCTTGTCATTCAATTGAATCAGACTCTGTTCAACTTCAGCAAGCTGATTGAGAATTTCCCCCGTTTCTAATTGAATGTCTTTAATAAATTGAAATTCAGCCTCTTTGCGTTGTTGTTCGGCTTCTGCCAGCCTGGTTTTTGCTACTGTGTAGTCGTCTCTGAATTGGCGGTGTTCACGTAAATTTTCTGTTAACCGTATTTGTGTGCTTAACAGTTCGTCACGTGTTACCACACCAGTTTTGTTTAACTGTTGTCGAATTTCAAGCTGCTCTTCCAGTAATTTGATTTCTTTTCTCATGATAAAAGACTGGTTTAGTGCACGTTGTTTCTCAGACTTTCTTTGCGCGATTTGTTGGTCAATCACTGCAATTCTTTGCTGTTGACTATTGACCTTGGCCTGATGAATAATCTGTTGCTGTCTGGCAAGCCGCGGGTAGCGGATAGCGGTTTCGCCAAATTCGGGCTGGCGGTTTTCAATTAAGGCCTCTGAACGTTCCTGTTGTAATAATAAAGACGCGCGTCTGACCGACATTTGTTCCAGCTCGGCCAACGTTGCTGGCGGTGAAAAACGCAGTAATGTGTCGCCTGCCTGCACATAGTCGCCGCTGCGTATCAGTATTTCGCTGACAATACCGCCTTCCAGGTGCTGTACATTGTGAATAAGACCAGCGGGTATGACTTCACCACGGGCGACGGCAACTTCTTTTATTTGTGTGAAGTGCGCGAGAAATATTAGCGAAACTAAAAGTAAACCACTGCATAAGATTGCAATATTAATAATGGTAACCGGTGTGGTTTCTTCTAATTGAATCGCCTGATTCAAATAATGTGCTCTGGCGCGTGGTAGCCCAGCCGTGGTGTTGGCGGAAAAAACGGTGTTGTTTTCTTTCATGATATTTTCTCCAGCATCATGTTTATAGCGGTATCAGGATCACCAGAAAACTCAACACTGCCACGTTCCATTAAAATGGCAGTGTCAGCAATGACGATATGAGAAGGGCGATGGCTAACCATAATGATGGTACGTTTGCCTTTGAGCTTTTTAAGTTGTTGCATCAGGCGTTGGTCGCTTTCATCATCCAGCGAAGTGCCTGGCTCATCAAGCAGCAAAATTTTTGCAGGGTTAACAAAGGCGCGAGCCATGGACAGCGCTCTCATAAAACCCGGTGGCATGTGTTCATTCGTATTATCACCAATGCGGGTGTCAAAGCCCTCTGCCATTGCGAGTATGTCTTCAAGGATGCCCGCATCATCAGCTGCCTGATGCAGTTCTTTTTCGGTTGCCAGTATGTTATTTAAGCGCATGTTTTGTGCAATTGAACCATGAAACATGTGTGTAATCTGAGGTACGTATGAGATGGCACGGCGTAAATCCATGGCATTAAGCTGGCGTATATCAAGATTGTCGATGGCAAACGACCCCGCTTGCGGCCGATACATGCCAGCGATTAATTTAATCAGGGTTGATTTTCCTGCGCCTGTGCAACCACAGATGGCAACCATCTCGCCTGCTTTAATGTCGAAACTTACACCCAGTAGTGCGGGGTCTTCTTCTGGTCCATAGCGAAAGCTGACACGATCCATTTTTAAAGCCCCAGTTAGTTGAGACATTAATAAGCTGGACTGACCACTGTGCTGTTCAACCTGCAAGCGCATTAGCTGATTAATCTGAGTGATGGACTTGCTTAGTTGCTGAAATTTGAAATAAGATAAAAAGGCACCCTGTAAAGGTGACAGTACTCGCCAGACCAGTGCCATGGTGGCAATGAGCCCGCCAATCGTCATGCTGCCGTTAATGACCATGAGTGTGCCGAAACCGACGGTTGCTGCGCCAGCCAAGGTCATTAGCGATTGCGATACCGTATTTAATACATTACTGGCAAGAAAGGTGTCGTAGCTGGCGAGGACAGAATCACCAGAAGTTTCGCGAAAACGCTGCCACCAGACAGATTCGCCGCCAATGGATTTGATTTCTGTGCGCCCATCCATACTTTGCATTAACATCCGTTCCTTGTTGGTTTTGGCAATACCTGAACGCATCACCTGGCTATTGGTATGTGGTAGCCAGATTAAACCAAAAATAATATAACAAATGATGACAACGACCGGGATGATGGCTAACCAGCCGGCAAGAATGGCGATGACGATGATGAATAAAATAGCAAAAGGTATTTCCAGCGTCATCGCGGCATTAGGCCCGGTAAAAAAATCTCGAACCGAGTCAAACTGCTTTAATTTGGACAACTGCGCGGCTACGGTAGAGCGTTCGGTGAATACAGGCGGTAGAAAAAGTAATTGCCTGAAAGTTTCAGTGCCAATTAAATAATCAATTCGACCGGCAACAGTGCTAAGTAATTTTGCACGCAAATAACGAAACACCAGATCAGCAAGCAGCAGCACGGCCACCGCAGCGATAATATATGGCAAGGTTTCAATGGATTTAGCACCAATCACTTTGTCATAAATCACCATGATAAGCAGCGGCACCGACAAAGCGACAAAGTTAATCAGAAACGTCATGGTTAACAGATGAATAATAAGGTGTTTAAATCGCTTTAGTAAACGATAAAACCAGCTGTCACCAGCGTCGTTTTCGGTTATACCGTGGCTCGGGTGAGTGTCGGTAAAAACGTAGACAGTGCCTTTGCTGTTGGCCAGTTTATTTTCTAACTTAATCGGCTCATGTTTTTTAGTGTGAGCATTAAAGCTGCTGATGTGGTTTTTTTCTTTGTTCAGTAAAACGCGTATATCGCCACAATCTGAAATAAACAGGCAAGGGTACAGCTCTGCTTGGATTGATTTTATTCGTGTCTTTTTTGGTGTGCTGTCATAGCCTAATGTAATCAGTAT
>CAZMLD010000081.1:6239-8291 GCA_964566975.1 uncultured Thiotrichaceae bacterium
CCGCGCGAACAGTATTTTGTTTCGTATCATTATTGTTATTTGTCATTGTTGTTTCAACGAGTTTTTTATCCTGCAGCACATATTGTCTATGGCACAGTTTTAGAAATGAGGGGCGGTGAGAAACAATAATCAGCGTTTTGTCCTTTCTAAAGCGTTCAATGACATCGTGTAGTCGGGCATCATTTTTAATATCAAAATTTGCATTGGCATCATCAAATAACATGATTTTTGGATAGCCAACCAGTGAGCGAACCATGATTATTTTCTGCCGAACACCTTCAGATAAGGTGTCAACCGCAGCACCGCCAACCTGGGTATCCAGACCGGATGGTAAGCGTGAAATAATTTCATCCAGCCCCAGAACCCTTGACAGTTCTATGGCCTGCTCAATGGCTTTTCCTTCGCGATAAAGCGTCATGTTTTCAAGAATGGTGCCTTCAAACAACAAGCCATATTGTGGCACGATGCCGATCTGTTCACGTAGGTATTCAAGGTCGTAATCACGGATGTTTATATCATCAATGCGTACCTCACCTTTTCCAGGTTGTAAAAAACCAGAGATAAGAGCAATCAGCGTTGATTTTCCTACGCCATTATTGCCTGTTATTGAAATGCTATCTCCTGCCTTGATGACAAGTGAAACACCTTCCAGTAAGTAGCTGGTTTGCGTTGGGTATTTGAAGGAGATATTGTCCAGCTCTATTTTTCCATCAATGCCTTTTTCCGATGTGATAGTGCCACCTTTTTCTGCTGCCATTGAATATAGCTCGCTGACTTTGTTGCGTGCTAGTCGAACTGCCTGAAACTGTGTCCAGATATTCATCGCATTAAGCCCGGGCTGGAGCACTCTACTGGTTAGCATGGTACCGGCTGCAAGTGCGCCAATACTCAGGCTTCCGTTGATGACAAAAAAACTGCCAATGCTGGCAAAGCTGACCACGGCAAGTTGTGAGATGGTGGCACCTATGCCCTGTACCACACTGTTAATTTTTGAAAGTTCGCTAACACTTATCGCAGACTGTTTTTGCAGTCGTTCATAGCGGCGTAGCATTAAAGACTCCATTGCCATGGATTTTATCGTGTGTATTCCGGTTAATGTTTCAACAATAAAACCCTGTCGACGCTCTTCCATAATGGAGCGAGTTTCTAATGCATCGTGCAGTTTGTTTCCCACTGTTGAGGACACGAGAAAAAATATAACAAGCAGCACCAGAGGAATGAGGATAAGCGGGCCGGCTATTACCCAGATGAGGGCAAGAAAAATGAGTACAAAGGGTAAATCGATCGCCAGCAGTATTGACTGGCTAGAATAAAATTCCTGGATTTTTTCCAGAGAATACATTTTGTCGAGGTAGTAACTGGTGGGTTTGCTGCTGTAGGCGGTGGACTCTGCATCGAGAATATGATTCATCGCGTGCAGGCTTTCACGATGATCAAAACGTGCCCCTTCCCAGCTTAGCAACATGGAGCGGAATATTTTTAGAAAACCATCAATAATGATGACCGCTATCAAGCCTGCTATTAACAGGGAAAGTGAGCCAGTCGCCTGATTAGGAATAATACGGTCATATACCTGCAATATAACCAGCGGTAAGGCGAGGGCAAGGATATTAATAACCAGAGAACCAACCAACACGCAGGGTTTTCGCCATGTATCGGGTGTCTGCAATTGACCTTTTGTAATTTTCTTTCTCATTTGCTACCTGGCTTTTTTCATCTAAAAAAATTTCTTTGCTTGGTTTCATTTTCTTATCGGCAGCAGTGTTAATTTCTTGAGTATGAATCCCTTAAATGATGACGAGTTTAAAAAAAGTGAGAGAGAGGCTAAAGATTTAATAAGTATGGACGATATAAAAGAAAGTGAGATTGCGTCTGTCTTGATGCATTCTATTTGAGGATGTTCATAATGGTTGATAAAACGAATCCAGAGTCTACCGATTCTATTGTACAAAAATCATCTGAAGAGCTGTTTTTGCATGGTTCTGAGCAGGATGAAGCATTGCGCAAAAAAAATGAAGAAGAAATGCTGAAACTGGATAATGCTCAAGAAGA
>CAZMLD010000082.1:0-8200 GCA_964566975.1 uncultured Thiotrichaceae bacterium
CATTCTGAGCGAAGTCAATTTACAGGTAAGCAGCAGAGAGATCATCACCTTAATCGGCCCCAATGGCGCTGGAAAAACCAGTTTAATACGTATTCTACTGGGGTTTTGCGAGCCCAGCTCAGGCAAGGTGACAAGCAGAGAAAAGCTACGCATCGGTTATGTGCCACAACGTATTGTGGTGCCGCAAGTCATGCCGTTGCGGGTCATCGACTTTTTAAATATCAGCAACCTTTATACGCTAGCGTCATGCCAGGAAAAACTGGATGAAGTCAATTGCAGTTATCTACTGCATTCACCCATGCAAAACATTTCTGGCGGTGAAATGCAACGCGTGCTACTGGCTCGCGCCTTGTTAAAAAAACCGCAACTGCTGGTGCTGGATGAACCCGCTTCAGGTATGGATATCATTGGCCAGCAGGCACTGTATAAAACGATCCGCGACATCCGAGATACTCACGACTGCGGCATTTTAATGGTGTCACATGATTTACATCTGGTGATGGCGCAAACCGACCGAGTCATCTGTTTGAACACCCATGTTTGCTGCACCGGCCATCCTGATGATGTCAGTGAACATCCCGAGTATATAAAACTGTTTGGTGATGCGATTGAAGGCCTAGCACTGTATTCCCATCATCATGACCATGAGCATGATATTCACGGCAACATTGTTGCTTCTGAGCACTGCAACAGTTGCGAGTTTAATCAGGAACATAAATAAGTGGACAGTTTTATTTTATACGCTCTGGCTGCCGGCATTGCGCTGGCTCTGGTTGTTGGCCCCTTAGGCAGTGTGGTGATATGGCGACGTATGGCCTATTTTGGTGACACGCTTGCTCACGCCGCGTTATTAGGTATCGCACTGGCCATTGCCGCCGAACAACTACCCCTGATCGGGGTCGGTCTGACTGGTGTCTTGATTGCCGCCCTGTTATTCTGGTTGGAAAAACAACGTGATTTATCCACCGATACCTTATTAGGCATTCTTTCGCATAGCGCCTTGGCACTGGGTTTAATTGTCCTCGCGGTACTTCAGGCGCAGGGGTTTAATATTAATTTGATGTCTTATCTGTTTGGTGACTTACTCGCTGTCGGCGCATCCGATCTGGTGCTGATGTACGGCAGCGTAGTGATTATATTACTGGTATTCAGTCAGATATTATCGCCGTTGATTTCAATGTCAGTGAATGAAGAACTCGCCCGTATTGATGGCATTGCGGTGGAGAAAATTCGCTTTATTTTTATGATTTTACTCGCCCTGGTTATTGCCGTTGCCTTAAAAGTTGTCGGCATTCTGTTAATTACCGCGTTGCTGATTATTCCAGCGGCAACGGCACGGTTGTATTCAAAATCACCCAGGCAAATGGTGCTGATTTCAGTGCTAATGGCGATTGCCGCGGTAATTTTAGGGCTGCTGGTTTCATTGCTCTGGGACTTTCCAACAGGTCCAGCTATTGTGGTTTCTGCTTCGTTTTTATTTTTTGTATCACGTCTTTTTATTCGACATGGCTAGCTTATTAGCCCGCCCACTCAATATGGCATAGACCCTAAATTTTTCGTGTTTTCATCACACTAAGCGCAGCCGCCACTTCATCATAAGCATTCCGCGCAATGGCACCACGAGTTTTGCCTTCACTGTGAACAGGCTCAAGAAAATGCACTTCCACATCAATGCTAGCAGCGCGACTTATCAAATCAAACGATTCCGCCACAGAAATGCCAGCGGTGTACAATATTACTGGATTGATTTCTATATTATCGGCAGCCGAATGTCGGCGCGGATAAAAAATTGCCACTGGCTGCACCATGGCATGTGCGTCGATGGCGCTCTGCATCAAACGGCCGTGAAATTTTTTGATGTGACCATCCGTGGTTTTACCTTCGGCAAAAACCAGGCTGTTATGTTGCTGTTTTAAAACCGCAGTAATGTCACGGCTAGACTCTGAAGCGGAGATGCGACAACCCCGTTTTATATATAACGTGCCTACGCGGGTCGCCAGCCAGCCAATTATCGGCATGGCTTTGATTTCATGTTTAGCTAAAAAATGTACTGGCGTAAGATGTCCGATTACCAGAATATCCAACCAAGAGAGATGGTTGGCAACAAACAACGTTTTTTCTGCCAACGGTGTACCGTAGACTTTTATATTGATGCCAAAAATACGCGCTAACACACCGAACCAACGGCCAATCAAGGCGCTAGAAAAGTCCTGCGGTTTTCGTGTTTTTCGCAAAAAAACGAGACTTAAAATAATGCAGACTATCAACCATAAAACCAGCAGCAGTGAGCGGTAAAACTTCCTGATTGACGACATCAGTCTGGTGTATCAAATCGCATAGACAGGTCGATAGCTTTTATGTCTTTGGTTAAGGCACCAGTGGAGATATAGTCCACACCAGTTCTGGCAACATCAATAATATTATCAATAGTGATATTGCCGGAGGCTTCGCTGATAATTTTGCCCTGACAGAGCGCCACCGCCTGCTTCAGGGTTTCCAGGTTGAAGTTATCCAGCAAGACAGTATCAGCACCGGCGTCTATCGCCTGCTGTAATTCATTTAAGTTTTCGACCTCAACTTCAATCTTCAAGCTCGAATTGAAAGCACGTGCCGCTAACACCGCACGGCTGATTCCACCACAGGCGAGAATGTGGTTTTCTTTAATCAAAAAAGCATCAAACAAACCGATGCGGTGATTTTCACAACCGCCACAGGAAACGGCATATTTTTGTGCCAGACGCAAACCCGGTATGGTTTTGCGCGTATCCAGCACCTTGGTTTTGGTCGCTGCCACCTTGCTGGCATACAAAGCGGACAAGGTCGCCGTTGCGGACAAGGTCTGTACAAAATTAAGCGCCACTCGCTCACCACTTAGCATGTTTTGCGAAGCACCGCTGAGGGTGCAGATGACCTGATTGGCTTTGATGCTATCGCCATCGTTCACCAACCAATGGATGCTTATGCTCTCGTCTAGTTGGCGAAAAGTCTCAGCAAACCAGTTCAGCCCGCAGAACACACACGGCTCTCGACTAATCACCGTTGCCAGTGAAATATGATCACGTGAAATTAATTGCGCTGTGATATCGCCTTCGCCAACATCTTCTTTCAGCGCATGCAATACATTTTCTGTAATAACGCTTTGTGCTACCTGTAAAAGAGCCATGTGTCGAGTCCCGATAAATTAAAACTCATTCCTGATTGATAGCTGATGCTATCAAGGTAAATGTTTACAAAAAATTTTTGAATTGCGCTGGTAATTATATAGCGATTTTTTTTCTATGGGTAACTGCTGCGCATCACATTCAGCAAACCCACGCTCCAGAAACCAGTGCATAGTTTGCGTGGTTAAGGTGAATATTTTATTCATGTGCTGCTTTTTTGCCTGCCATTCCAGGTGTTGCATTAAGTCAGCACCACGCCCCTGTGTTTGATAGTCCTGATGGACGGCAAGGCAGGCGAGTTCGGCAGCATGTTCTTCACTAAAAGCAAACAGTGCTGCACAGGCGATGATCATGCCATCACGTTCGATAACAGTGAAGTTATTGATATCAAGCTCCAGCTGTTCACGCGACCGTGTTACCAGCACGCCACTCTGCTCCAGTGGTGAAATCAGCTCCATAATACCGCCAATATCATCAATGCTGGCAGTACGCAAACCTTCATAGTTGCCTGCGGTAACAAGGGTTCCTCGGCCATCTCGCGTGTATAGTTCCAGCAACAAGGCACCATCTGTTTGCCGACTGATTAGATGTACCCGAGCCACGCCACCGCGACAGGCTTTGGCAGCATTGTTTAAATGCGACTGCGTTTCAATAAGCTGCGGAGCAGATACCTCAGCACTGTTTACGCTGGGTTGACTCCAATGGTTCTTTAACCAGTTTTTCGCATGTAGTAAGTCCAGTTGCTGTAATAACTTGCCTTCTTTGTCGGTAACACCGTTATTTTCCATAACAAAAATCAATTTGTCTGCCTTTAGGGCAATGGCGGCGGCTGTCGCCACATCTTCGGCACGAAGATTAAACACTTCGCCGGTGGGTGAGTAACCGATAGGCGAAATAAGCACCACATTATTATTATCCAGTTGCTGGTTAATTGCCCGCGCATCAACACTTCTGACATTACCTGTCTGACTAAAATCAATACCGTGATGAATGCCAAAGGGTTGCGCGGTGATGAAGTTGCCAGAAACCACGCGCACTGAGGCATCGGCCATCGGCGTATTGGGCAGCCCCATAGAAAGCTGGGCTTCAATACGCAAACGGGTTTGACCAACGGCTTGCTCAACGCCAGCCATGTGTTCACTTAAAGTAATGCGTAAACCCTCAGCAAATTCAGAGCGAACCCCTAAGGCGTTTAACTGTTGCTTGATCTGCGGTCTTGCGCCATGCACCAGCACCACGCGCACGCCTAAACTACCCAGCAGTGCAATATCATGAATTAAATGGGCGAAACCATCATGCGCTACCGCTTCACCACCAAACAGGATAACAAACGTACGACCACGGTGCGCGTGTATATAGGGGGCGGATTGACGAAACCAGTCCACATGTGCATCATTATTAGCTGCACTATTGTTATTTTTTTTAGCCACTAACTTGATCTCGATACTTTTTTCGTTTCACGACACTGGTAATATACGCGCTTTTGTTATGATGTGTGTTTTCACATGCAAATAAATTTTTTGCGCGATAATCGCAGTCAAAAAATAGATGATAAAGTTTAGTTCCAAAAGGTGAATAAAATGGCAAATGATAAAACACGTAAATATTCTTCCGTTGTGGTTGATGGCGTTTCGCGCGCACCCAGTCGCGCCATGTTACGCGCCGTCGGCTTTACTGATGCCGACTTCAAAAAACCGCAGGTTGGCATTGCTTCCACCTGGAGCATGATTACGCCTTGCAATATGCACATTAACAAGCTGGCAGAAGAGGCCGCGAAAAGTGTCAATGAAGCTGGTGGCAAGAGCGTTATCTTCAATACCATCACGGTCTCTGACGGCATTTCCATGGGCACACAGGGCATGCGCTATTCACTGGTTTCACGCGAAGTCATTGCCGATTCAATCGAAACTGTTAGCAGCGCACAGGGTTTCGATGGCGTGGTGGCCTTTGGTGGTTGCGATAAAAACATGCCTGGCTGCATGATTGCCTTTGCACGGCTAAATCGCCCATCTATCTTTGTCTATGGTGGCACCATCAAACCCGGTGCAGAACACCGCGACATCGTTTCGGTATTTGAAGCCGTAGGTGGCTTTGCCGCAGGCAATGTAAGTGAAGCAGAATTAAAAGAAGTTGAAGAAACCTCGATTCCCGGCCCCGGTTCCTGCGGTGGCATGTACACCGCTAACACCATGGCATCAGCGATTGAAGCCATGGGCATGAGTCTGCCCAACAGTTCCGCTCAGGAAGCGGTATCTGAAGATAAAAAAGATGACTGCTTTCGCGCAGGCACAGCAGTCATGAACTTAATTGAAAAGGACATTAAACCCAGAGACATCATGACCCGCAAGGCATTTGAAAATGCCATCACCATGATTATTGCTTTAGGTGGTTCCACCAATGCCGTGTTACACATGCTGGCCATCGCACACGCAGCGCATGTTGAGCTGGAATTGGATGATTTCACTCGTATTGGTGCAAAAGTACCGATGCTGGCAGACTTAAAACCCAGCGGGCGCTATTTAATGTCAGAATTAATCGCCATCGGCGGTATTATGCCATTGATGAAAACACTGCTGAATGTGGGTTTATTGCATGGCGACTGCATCACCGTCACCGGTAAAACCATGGCGGAAAATCTGGCGAACGTAAAACCTTATCCTGTCGGACAGGACATTATTCGACCGCTGGATAACCCGATCAAAAAAGACAGTCATCTGGTGATCATGTACGGCAACATCGCCACTGGTGGTGCAGTAGCTAAAATTACTGGCAAAGAAGGACTAAACTTTACCGGCAACGCACGGGTATTCGACTCCGAAGAAGCAGCACTAGCTGCGGTGCTGGATGATACTGTGGTCAAAGATGATGTTATCGTAATTCGTTATGAAGGCCCGGTTGGCGGCCCAGGCATGCGTGAGATGTTAAGCCCGACCAGCGCCATTATGGGCAAAGGTCTGGGCAAGGAAGTGGCGTTAATTACCGACGGTCGTTTCTCTGGTGGCAGCCACGGCTTTGTGGTGGGTCATATCACCCCTGAGGCGATGGTTGGTGGCGCGATTGCCATTATCGAAGACGGCGACAGCATTACCATTGATGCTGAAACACGTGCGGTCAACTTAAATATTCCACAGCAAGAAATTGATCGCCGTCTCGCCAAATGGGAAAAACCACCCGCCAAAGCCACTCGTGGTATTTTGTCGAAATATGCTCGGCTGGCGGTGTCTGCGTCCGAAGGCGCGGTGACTGACAAGTATTAACCGTAACGACTCAGCGTATTCATTTAGCAAGGTTGCAGGTTATTGATTTTTTGCGTTATTTGCGGATTAATCACGGTTAAGCTCAAAGCAACAAAAAAATTTTCCGCGAAGAACGCCAATAAAATCAAATAAATTTTTTAGGTTTAACACCCTACAAACTCGAGTATCAACATGTCCGAACAATTTAATGCTGCACAAAAACATATCCCTGGCGGGGTCAATTCACCGGTTCGCGCTTTTGCTGGCGTAGGCGGCGAGCCGATATTTATTAAACGCGCACATGGCGCCTACATAGTGGATGAAAATGATAAACCCTATATCGACTATGTCGGCTCTTGGGGGCCGATGATTCTTGGTCATGCACACCCTGAAGTCATTGCGGCAGTGCAAAAGGCCGCCGCTAATGGTCTGAGTTTTGGCGCTCCCACCGTGCTTGAAACAACAATGGCGGATAAAGTTTGTGAACTGCTGCCATCGATGGATATGGTACGCATGGTCAGTTCAGGTACAGAAGCCACCATGAGCGCGATTCGTCTCGCACGTGGTTTTACCGGTCGCGACAAACTGGTGAAATTTGAAGGCTGTTATCACGGCCACGCAGACTCATTATTAGTCAAAGCAGGTTCTGGCGCATTAACTCTGGGGCAGCCAAGCTCACCTGGCGTGCCCACTGCACTGGCAGAGTTAACCGTCACCCTGCCCTATAACAACCTTGCAGCCTTCAATACCGCCATTGAAAATATCGCCGACCAGGTTGCCTGCGTTATCATCGAACCGGTCGCCGGTAATATGAACTGCATCCCGCCAGTCGCAGGCTTTTTAGAAGGCGTTCGTGAAACCTGCACCAAACACGGCATTGTGTTGATTTTTGATGAAGTAATGACGGGGTTTCGCGTTGCCTTAGGCGGCGCGCAAGCTCTTTACAAGATTACTCCCGACCTGACCACACTGGGTAAAGTCATCGGCGGCGGTATGCCAGTTGGTGCTTTTGGTGGTAGACGAGAAATCATGGAATGCATCGCGCCATTAGGGCCGGTTTACCAGGCAGGCACTTTGTCCGGTAACCCCATTGCGATGACCGCGGGCTTAAAAACACTGGCGCTAATTTCAGCGCCGGATTTCTACCATGAACTCACAAAAAAGGTTGAATTTCTAACCAACGGCATTCTAAACGCGGCAGAATCGGCTGGCATAAATATGACCTGTAATCGCGTCGGTGCTATGTTTGGCCTGTTTTTCAGCAAGCAGCAGGTCAACAGTTTTGAGCAGGCAACACAGTGCAATGCTGAACAGTTCAAACGTTTCTTCCACGGCATGCTGGATGAAGGCGTGTATCTTGCTCCTTCTGCTTATGAAGCGGGTTTTGTCTCTGCCGCGCACACTGGCGATGACCTGCAAAAAACCATCGATGCGGCGGCTAAAGTCCTCGCTACACTCTAAGAGGGTTAGGTAACCATGTTGTGCTTCATTTACCGTTGCAGCCTGAAACCGGACATGTATATTTACCTAGCAGAAGAAGATGTATTTGATAACGTGCCCAGAGTGATTTTTAACGCATTAGGTATTGTCGAATTCTCCATGGAACTGGACATTACGCCTGAGACAAAATTGGCCAGGGAGGATGCAAAAACGGTCATCAACAACCTTAAACAACATGGTTTTCATTTGCAGCTTGCAAGTGATGAGTCCATCGAAGCCACGATGGCACGTATCGCCAGCAAGCGGAAACATTAGCTTAAATCACCCCAAATCTTTCTGATATATGACAGTTCTGTTACAATA
>CAZMLD010000083.1:0-8199 GCA_964566975.1 uncultured Thiotrichaceae bacterium
AAGACACCAGCTCATTGGCGTATGAGAGTTCCATGGTGGCTTCGCCGTTATTGGGCATGTCGCCACGTAGTACCACTAAGCGGGTAATGCCCAGTGCTCTATATTGTTCCAGTAAATCCCCTAGCTGTTGTTTACTGGAGCCAATGCATGAAATATGTGGGGCAACACTTATCTCTTTTTTAACCAGCAGCTTCACCATGTCAAGCGTGCTATTACGTGTTGACCCGCCAGCACCAAAGGTGACGGAATAATAACTGGGTTGAAAAGTATTGTTCAATGTTTGCTGTGTGCTTAGCAATTTTTCAATGCCAGCTTCGGTACGTGGCGGAAAAAATTCACAGCTCATGATGGCAGAACGATTCGTTGCGTTCATTTTTATAAACTCACAAGTATTGGCTGCTTCTCAGCGTATTTTTCTGGAAGTAACGGTGCCCCTGTTCCTATGCCAACGCATGGCAACAGGGGCGAAACCGCGACTAAATGTAAAACAGGCTAAAGAAGACTAATAGCGGTAGTGCTCTGCTTTATACGGCCCATCAATAGGTACATTGATATAATCAGCCTGTTCCTGAGACAATGTGGTTAGGTTAACGCCTACTTTTTGCAGATGCAAACGCGCAACTTTTTCATCCAGTATTTTTGGCAGGATGTAAACTTTGTTTTCGTAGTCGGCGCTGTTTTTGTAAAACTCGATTTGCGCCATGACCTGATTGGTGAATGAGGCTGACATAACAAAGCTGGGGTGACCGGTGGCGCAACCTAAGTTAACTAGTCGACCTTTTGCCAGAAGAATAATGCGTTTACCATCAGGGAAAATAACATGATCCACCTGGGGTTTGATTTCTTCCCACTGGTAGTTTTCCAGTGAAGCGATATTAATTTCTGAATCAAAATGACCAATATTGCAAACGATGGCTTCGTTTTTCATCGCCGCCATATGATCGTGATCGATGACGCTAACGTTGCCAGTGGTGGTGACAAAAATGTCGCCCTGAGCCGAAGCATCATGCATTTCAACCACGCGGTAACCTTCCATCGCGGCCTGCAATGCACAGATAGGGTCGATTTCTGTGACCCAGACGGTTGCGCCCATACCACGGAAAGCCTGTGCACAGCCTTTGCCGACATCGCCATAACCGAGTACCACACAGATTTTTCCAGCAATCATGACATCGGTAGCACGTTTTATGCTGTCGATGAGTGATTCACGGCAACCGTATAGGTTATCAAATTTAGATTTTGTGGCGGAGTCGTTAACATTCATTGCTGGAAATAAGAGTTCGCCTTTTTCTTGCATTTCATAAAGGCGATGCACGCCGGTGGTGGTTTCTTCGGTCACGCCTTTAACGCTGGCAGCAATCTCCGTCCAGGTGTTGGCATCGGGTTTAATAGTGCGGCGTAATACCTCAAGAATAGCTGCGTACTCTTCATTGTCGCTGTCCTGGGTAGCGGGAATTTTTCCTGCTTTTTCGAACTCGGCTCCCTTGTGTAGCAGCAAGGTCGCATCACCACCATCATCCAGGATCATGTTGGGTAATTTTCCGTCTGGCCATAACAGTGCCTGCTCGGTACACCACCAGTATTCTTCGATGGTTTCACCTTTCCAGGCAAAAACAGGGATACCTTGGTCAGCAATGGCAGCAGCAGCGTGGTCTTGTGTCGAGAAAATATTACAGGAAACCCAGCGTACTTCTGCACCCAGCGCCACCAGTGTTTCAATTAACACGGCGGTTTGAATGGTCATGTGGATGCTGCCCATAATACGGCAGCCAGCAAGCGGTTGCTCCTCGCCGTATTCTTTGCGTAGCGCCATCAGTCCTGGCATTTCGGTTTCAGCGATGCGGATTTCTTTGCGGCCCCATTCGGCCAGTGAAATATCGGCGACTTTATAGTCGGGTGAGTTGTTGGTATCAATGACGGCATTCATGCTCATCTCCTAATGTAAAATAGTTAAGAAATGAGCGCCGTTGTTTAAAAATTCGGTGTAGGTATTGAAGACCTATTTTGCCGTATTTTACTTCTGAGCCTGACAGATGCTGGTTGTTGCCAGTGGCTGATGCAGCGCTCCTCAGAAGAAAGCTAAAAAGAGTATAGACTAGCTATAACCCCGCTGCATCTTTTAATGCCTCAGCTTTATCCGTTTTTTCCCAGGTAAATTCGGCTTCGTTGCGTCCAAAATGGCCATAAGCCGCCGTATTGCGATAAATCGGACGTAACAGGTCTAACATCTCGATGATGCCGCGTGGTTTCAGGTCGAAGTGTTCATTGATTAATTCGACAATTTTTTTATCCGCTATTTTGCCCGTGCCAAAGGTCTGGATTGATATTGAGGTTGGTTTCGCCACACCAATGGCATAAGAAATTTGCACCTCGCATTTTTCTGCGAGGCCGGCGGCGACGATATTTTTAGCTACATAACGACCGGCATAAGCCGCCGAGCGGTCAACTTTTGACGGATCTTTGCCAGAAAATGCACCACCGCCGTGACGCGCCATGCCACCATAAGTGTCAACAATAATTTTACGACCGGTTAAGCCGCAATCACCGACTGGCCCACCAATGACAAAAATCCCAGTGGGGTTGATGTGAAACTGGGTGTCTTTGCTAATCCATTCCTCGGGTAGCTCATGCAGGATGATGTCATCCATGATGGCTTCACGCAGTGTCTGGTATTCAATGTCTGGTGCGTGTTGGGTGGATAATACCACGGCATCAATCGCAACAGGTTTGCCGTTTTCATAACGAAAGGTCACCTGACTTTTAGCGTCTGGGCGTAACCAGGGCAGCGTACCATTTTTACGTAGTTCAGCCTGGCGTTTGACCAAGCGGTGAGCATAAGTAATTGGCGCAGGCATTAACACATCAGTCTCGGCGCTGGCATAACCAAACATTAAGCCCTGATCGCCTGCGCCCTGTTCGTGGTCTGATGCTTCATCAACGCCGACGGCGATGTCCGCAGACTGTTTGTCAATTGAGGTAATGACGGCGCAGGAGGCATAATCAAAGCCCATCTCTGAGCTGTTATAGCCAATGTCTTTTATGGTGTTTCTCACTACGTCCTGTATATCAACCCAGGCTGTGGTGCTAATTTCACCGGCGATTACTACCATGCCGGTGTTAATCAGGGTTTCACAGGCAACGCGTGCTTTGTTGTCCTGTTCGAAAATGGCATCAAGAATGGCATCGGAAATCTGGTCAGCTACTTTGTCTGGGTGACCTTCGGATACGGATTCGGAAGTAAAAAGATAATCGCTCATGGTTAACCTCTATGAATAAAAAAACCCGCCTTAGCGGTTGCTGGGGCGGGTTCTTCGATATTCTTTGTATCGAGACTCGCTTTAGCTGTATTTATAAAGCGCTCGCAATTTGAGACAAATTAGCGCTGTTGGTTGACATTATGCACGAAATGTTTTTTATGTCAAATTATTTTTTCTGTGCAATGTGGTGATCTTTCTGTTTGTTTACAAAGGTTTACATTGTCGATAGCGTCATATACTCGGTCATTTCCTCAGCCGAAAGAGACTGATTATTTTCGAGTTTGTCGATTAAAAACTCATAACGATCTTCAATGCCAAGGCGTTCGATAATATTTCTGTAAACATCTAAAATGTGATCTGTGTTTTCTGTTTCGGGAGTCTGTAGCATAGACAGGGTTTGTAGCGCAGTCTCGTTTTTACTGTCACGAAAACGTTCAAGCAGCGCAGCGCAGGAGATTTCAGGGTTTGATTCAATGGTTTGTTGCAATGTGTATAACAAGGGCAAGCCCTTTTTGTGTGCCTGCTTAAAACTATCGGGTATTTTGTACTGTGAGGCGAGAACCGGGTTTTGTATCAATAAGGCAATCGCAACGCGGGTTTTACTCATTAATACTTGCTGACTCCGTGCGGGTTTTGCTTTTTTTATTGGTGCGGTGTTTCTTTTACTGGCAGGAGGGTTTCTTGATTCGAGCTGTTGCTGACTTAAACCAACCAGTGTTGACAGCTCTTCAAGTAACAGGTCTTTAAACAAACTGTTGAACATGGTCTGAATTAATTTATTGGCTTTACTGGCAAGCTGTGCTTTGCCCTCTTTTGTGCGAATATCAACTTCAGACTTTAAATGCTCAAATAAAAATTCAGATAATGTTGTTGCCTTTGTTACACGTTGCTCAAAAGCCTGCTGACCCTCTTTGCGAATCATGGTATCAGGGTCTTCTTTTTCTGGCAGAAAAAGAAATTTAGCGATCATGCCGTCACGTAATACCGTCAGGGTATTTTCCAGTGCACGCCAGGCGGCTTTTTTGCCAGCGTTGTCACCGTCATAACAAAATATAATTTCATGTGTGGTACGAAATATTTTTTGTATTTGTTCGGTGGTGGTTGCCGTACCCAGCGATGCTACCGCATAGTGAATACCGTGCTGTGCCAGTGCGACCACATCCATATACCCTTCAACAACGATGAGACGTTCTATTTTTCTTAATGCCTGCTTGCTTTCATACAAACCGTATAATTCAAAGCCTTTGTGAAATACCGTATTTTCGGGTGAATTTAAATATTTTGGTTCGCCTTTGTCGAGTATACGACCGCCAAAACCGATGACTCTGCCACGTTGATCGTGAATGGGAAAAATGATGCGGTCGCGAAAACGGTCATAAGTTTTGTTGTTTTCATTGTTTACAATTAACCCAGTTTTGTTCAGGCTGGTTAAGTTGTTTGTGGTTTTTCCCAGACGATGGATTAAAAAATTCCAGCCATCGGGGGCATAACCAATTTGAAACTGCTTGGCAATGTTGCCAGAAAGACCGCGTTGTTTAAGATAATCGATGGCGCGTTCTGAGTTTTTTAACTGTTGTTGAAACAGTTCGCTGGCCTGTTTTAAAATGTCATATAAGGGCTGTTTATCCTGCTGTTTTTGCCCTGAGAAGTGATCGTTTCCTTGGTTGTCATTTTCATGCGGCACATCCAGATTCTGGTCAGCGGCAAGGGCTTCGATGGCCTCGACGTAACTGAGATGTTCGTAGTCCATGAGAAAACCAATAGCATTGCCTTTGGCGTGGCAGCCAAAACAATAAAAAAACTGCTTGTTTTCGCTAACGGTAAAGGATGGGGTTTTTTCGTTGTGAAAAGGGCAGCAGGCGGTAAATTCCTTACCTTTTCTTTTTAGCGGTACGCGGGCATTAACCACCTCGACAATATCCGTTCTGGCGATGAGGTCATCAATAAAGTTTTGCGGGATACGACCAGCCATAGGATTACGGATGCAGGGTTAGGGGTGCAGGTTTACAAAAGATAGTTGGCGAGGGTTGAAAATGCGCTCGTATTCCACGATGGCATAACGGTCAGTCATGCCTGCAATATAGTCGGCAATGCCACGAGCAATGCCAGTATCACCGTGTTTATCTTTTAACTGCTGGCAGTGTGCGGCGGCTTCGGTAGGTAATATTTTAAGGTCTTCGATGAACGCATTAAATAGTGCATCAATGACATCCGCTGCTTTTTTGGTCATGCGGCGTACGCGATAATGCTGGTAAAGTTCTTTACGAAGAAACTGTTTGAGTTGCAGTTTCTTTGCATTTATTTCGTCACTAAAGGTGATGAGGCGTTGATTATATTTACGTACGTCATCCACCGATTGCAGGTTTGCCTTGCTGATGTTTGCTCGTGAACATTCAATTAAATCGACCACCATGACATTAATCATGCGGCGAATGGTTTCATGGACAAGTTTTTTATCATCCAGTTTGGCGTATTTTTGACGAACAATGTCATGTTGTTCACTGAATAATTCGATTTTTAATAAGTCGTTAATGCGGATTAAACCGTAGCGGATACCGTCATCGATATCATGATTATTGTAAGCAATTTCATCGGAATAATCGGTTAACTGCGCTTCTAGGCCAGGGTGTGTTTTATCCAGAAAACGTTGGCCGACATCACCGAGTTTTTTGGCATTGGCTATGGCGCAGTGTTTTAAAAGCCCTTCGCGGGTCTCAAAGCTGAGATTGAGTCCGTCAAAGTCAGCGTATTTTTGCTCCAGCTTGTCAACCACACGTAATGATTGAATATTGTGTTCAAAGCCGCCAAAGCTTTTCATGCAGTTATTTAATGCGGTTTGACCTGCATGACCAAAAGGGGTATGGCCAAGGTCATGTGCCAGTGCAATCGCTTCGGTCAAATCTTCGTGTAAGCCTAGCTCGCGTGCGATACTGCGGGCAATTTGGGCAACTTCTAGTGAATGGGTCAAACGAGTGCGAAATAAATCGCCTTCGTGGTTAACAAATACCTGCGTTTTATATTCCAGTCGTCTAAAGGCAGCGCAATGGATGATGCGATCGCGATCACGTTGGTATTCGTTGCGGTATGTGGGGTGGCTTTCGTTAAATAGCCTGCCGATTGACTGGGTATCATTACAGGCATAAGAAACCAAGCGGCCGTTATAGCTGCTATGGCTGTTTGATATTTTTTGTTTATTGATGTTGCTCATTAGTGGCTACTCAGCGTAATTTGAGAAAAGTATACAGGTCATTGATTTTTCAAGTCGCTGTAAATACGTCCCCATGTTTGCTTACTTGGCGCTCTACTGCAACATTCATGTTGCAAAGGCCTTGAAAAGTCAATGACCTGTATCCTTATTAAATTAATGCGCTGAGTCGTTACGTTCATTATTGCTCATGTTCGGCTGTCAGAGAATGTTTGATGGCGTTGCTTAACTGTTCTGTTTTGAACTCGTCGCTAATCAGTGACTGGCCAATGCCCTTCATTAATACCAGGCGTAATACGCCATCCAAGACTTTTTTATCAACTGACATTAGTGTCAGAAACTGTTCAGTGGTCATGGCTGAGGGTGCTTTGGTGGGCAGCTTTGCCTGTTTAATAAGCTTGATCGTTTTTTGTGTGTCTGCATTGTCCATCCAGCCCAGCTGGTTGGACATGGTAGCCGCCATACACATGCCTGCCCCCACGGCTTCACCGTGCAGCCATTCACCATAACCCATGCCGTTTTCTATGGCATGGCCAAAGGTATGACCAAGGTTGAGCAGGGCGCGTTTACCACTTTCGCGCTCATCGGCAGCAACGATATCGGCTTTATTCTGACAGGAGGTTTTGATGGCATAGGCTAGGGTCGGTTTGTCGCGCTTGAGTAAGGCGGTCATGTTTTGTTCTAACCAGGAAAAAAAGTTTGCGTCATTGATGAGACCATATTTGATGATTTCTGCAATACCGGCACTGAGTTCTCTATCGGGCAGAGTGGTCAGTGTGTCGGTGTCTGCGATTACTGCTCTGGGCTGATAAAAAGCACCAATCATATTTTTACCGAGGGCGTGGTTAACGCCCGTTTTTCCACCGACAGAAGAATCGACCTGAGATAAAAGTGTGGTGGGTATCTGGATGAGGTGCACGCCTCGTTGATAAGTGGCAGCAGCAAAACCCGCCATATCACCAACCACGCCACCGCCCAACGCGATAATAGTGGTATTGCGGTCAAAACGGTTACGCAAAAGACTGTCATAAATTTGATTTAATACTTCAAGGTTTTTATATTTTTCGCCATCGGGCAAAATCACACTTTGTTGTTTCAGGCCAGATAACATCGCCTGGGTTTGCTCAAGATAAAGTGGCGCGACGGTTTCATTGCTGACTATAAGAGCGCTGTTACCGGGAATGTATTGTTTTAGTAACTCGGTTTGAGTTAGCAGTTTGTGATCAATGTAAATGGGATAGCTGCGCTCACCCAGCTCAACGGTTAATATGGTCATTTGTTTGATTTATGGCTCTTAAAGAGACTTTATAATAGCCTGTATTACACCATGAATCGAGTTGTTTGCCGTTTCAATAACATAATCGGCAGTATCGTTATACAGCGGGTCTCGTTGTTCCAGTAAACGTTGCAGAATAATTTCGGCAGGCTCATCAGCTTGCAATAATGGCCTGTTTTTATTTTTACTGGTGCGTTCCACCAAGGTTTTAAGGTTGCTTTTCAGGTAAAACACGGTGCCGCGACTGATGAGATGGTTGCGGTTTTCCGAATTAAGAATGGCACCACCGCCAGTGGCAAGGATAATATTATTTTTTAGCGTCAGTTCGTTTATGATGGCTGTTTCGCGTTTTCTAAAACCGGCCTCGCCTTCTTTTTCAAAGATTAGTGGGATATCGGCACCAGTACGTTCTTCTATCACACGGTCGCTGTCATAAAAATCCATTTTTAATTTACGCGATA
>CAZMLD010000084.1:0-8178 GCA_964566975.1 uncultured Thiotrichaceae bacterium
AGCGACAGCAGCTTACCAAAGCTCAATACAAACCCAACACTGATCATCCTTGGAACAAATCACTACCAAATAAATATTAGAAATCACTAATAGGGACACTTTAGCTTTGCAGAAAAAGGGACATCTCTGCTTTGGGTTGACATCAATTTGCCGTTGCCTTAGTGCGTCGATAGCATTAAAACTGTGCACCATGGTCAGATCCTGTTCCACATCAGGATGACGCTGGCGATATTTTTCAAGTGTGGGTAATAACCAGGCGAAACAGCTGTGGCATTCAACCGCAATAGATAAACGCCCGCTCTCGCCTGAAACCTCGCGCTGTATATTAAGCATCATGCCTTCAAAAGCCGGTATAACATCATCGGCGAGTTGTAATAAACGTAAACCGATGGAAGTAAACTGTAAGGGTCTGGTTTTGCGCTCAAGGATGCTAGCGCCCACGATGGCTTCGATTGCGCGTATCTGGTGCGACAGAGCCGATTGTGTGATGTGCAATAGCGGCGCGGCTTCTGACAGGCTGCCTGTGTGCCTGATTTGCTTTAGGGTGCGTAAGTGTTTAATTTCAAGCATGCTTTTAGTATGAATTAAATTCATGTTTATGTGAATATTATGTAATTGTATTTGTATTGTGCTTGCAGCACAATGCCTGTTACTAACGGCTGCCTCTAAAAATTTGGATTTTTGTTCGAGTTCAAAGATGGTTTCATAGAGGCACTCAAATTCTAATTTAGCAGGTAGCGTGATGGCACAAAAAGAAAAAATAACAACACATAACCTTGGTTTTCCGCGTATTGGTGTACAGCGTGAGCTTAAGTTCGCCACGGAGTCGTATTGGAAAGGCGATATTTCAAAGCAGCAGTTAAATGTGCTGGCGAGTGAATTGCGTGAACGGCACTGGGCATTGCAGGCGGATGCGGGTATTAATCTATTACCCGTTGGTGACTTTTCATTTTATGACCACATTCTTGATTTTTCCGCCATGCTGGGTGTGGTGCCACCACGGTTTAACTGCAAAGAAGAAAAAATAGGGCTAGATACTTATTTTAGGATGGCCAGAGGTCGTGCGCCCACGGGTGAGGATGCCGCTGCCTGTGAGATGACCAAATGGTTTGATACCAACTACCATTATCTGGTGCCAGAATTTCAAAAAAATCAGGCTTTCAGCTTATCAACTGAAAAATTATTTGATGAAATTAAGCAGGCGCAACAACTGGGCTATCGAGTAAAGCCTGTCATGCCAGGACCACTTACCTATCTCTGGTTAGGCAAATGTAAAGGCGGTGATTTTGACAAATTAGCGCTGCTGGATGATTTACTGGCCGCTTATGGGCAGATATTTTTGCGTCTGGAGAAGCTGGATATCGAGTGGCTGCAATTAGACGAGCCGGCACTGGTGATGGATTTACCAGAGCTGTGGCAACAAGCTTATACTAAGGCGTATAAGGCGTTGCAGCAGTATCGGCCAAAAATATTACTGGCGAGCTATTTTGGCGCACTGGATGATAATCTTGACTGTGTTTGTGGCTTAGCCATTGACGGTTTACACATTGATGCGGTGCGTGCGCCACAACAGCTTGAGGCGGTTAACGAAGCGTTTCCCAGCGATAAAGTATTGTCTGTCGGTATCATTGATGGCCGCAATATCTGGCGCACTGATTTAGACGTGGCGGTTGCCTGCTTACAAAAAATTCAGGAAACTCGCCCAGCAACATTATGGCTTGCGCCTTCGTGCTCACTGTTACATGTTCCAGTCGACTTAGATCAGGAGCAGGTTTTTGATCGTGAACTGAATAGTTGGCTGGCTTTCGCCACACAAAAAATAGCTGAACTGGCTGCGCTGAAAAAGATATTGAACAAAAATGATGGCAGCGAGGATGAAGGCAGCCAGAACGATGCGGTACTTGATTTGTCGCGCCAGGCAAAACACAGCAGGCAGCAATCTACGCGTATCCATCAGCAAAAAGTTAAGCAGCGAATGTTGAATGTCACTGATGATATGATCCGACGTAGTAGCCGCTTTTTACAACGTATCGAGAAGCAGCAGCAATGGTTAAAGTTGCCTGCATTTCCCACCACTACGATTGGTTCTTTCCCACAAACCGCTGAAATCAGAAAAATCCGTCGAGAGTTTAAGCAGGGCATTCTTCCTCAGCACGAGTATGAAAGCCTGATGCAGCAACATATCAAATATTGTGTGGATAAACAGGAAGAGTATGGTTTGGATGTGCTAGTACATGGAGAGGCTGAACGAAATGATATGGTTGAATACTTTGGCGAACAGCTAGAAGGTTTTGCCTTTTCTCAGTTTGGCTGGGTGCAGTCGTATGGTTCTCGTTGCGTTAAACCTCCCATCATTTATGGTGACGTATTGCGGCCACGGGCAATGACAGTGACATGGACGCAATACGCGCAATCACTCACCGAGAAGCCAATGAAAGGCATGCTAACTGGGCCGGTGACCATATTGAACTGGTCGTTTGTCAGAGATGACCAGCCACGCGCCGATACCTGCCTGCAAATTGCACTCGCCTTACGTGATGAAGTGAATGATTTAGAAACAGCCGGTATTAAGCTTATTCAAATTGATGAAGCCGCACTGCGAGAAGGGCTGCCGTTAAGAAAATGTGACTGGCAAAGCTACCTGGATTGGGCGGTACGTGCCTTTTGTGTTACCTCATCGGGTGTTGCCGATGACACACAAATACATACCCATATGTGTTATTCCGAATTTAACGACATCATAAAGGCCATCGCGGCGATGGATGCCGATGTTATCACCATTGAAACCTCACGCTCAGATATGGAATTACTGGATGTGTTTGTTGATTTTGCATACCCCAATGACATTGGCCCTGGGGTGTACGATATCCATTCACCCAATGTACCGAGTCAGCAGCAAATTGTTGACCTGATGAGCAAAGCCTGCCAACGAATTTTGCCACAACGGCTATGGATAAACCCTGACTGTGGTCTTAAAACACGAGACTGGCCGGAAGTGGATCTGGCGATGAAAAATATGGTGTCGGCTGCGAAAACGCTGCGAAGTGAACAGCAGAGTGCTACTGGGGGCGATTCAACGTGATGACTGTTGTTTGATGTCGGGCTAGCGATGTCTGCTATCGCTACTGGTTTGTGCTGCCACAGACCTGTGGCAGCACACATAGTATTTCAACTAAAGCTGTTAGGAGGCTGTCCGAGAATAGAGAATCCGCCGAAAAATTGAGGTTTTTCGCTACGTTTACTATTCTCGGGCAGCCTCTTGGGTGCAGCCTCTTGAATCTTTAGTCTTTAGCTCGGTATAATTCGATAAGCTTGGTCATTTTTTCCTGGCCTAGAACCTGCGCTAGGCGATTACGGCAGGCCAGTTTACTTTTGATGATGGCAGCACGTGCATCGAATATGTCGCCAGTAATATCACGAAGTATGTTGCCTGGTGCGCCAGCGACTGCGGCATCATGTAGCTGTTTTTCCAACATCATCACCGCTTTTACCATTTTTTTCATTTGTGGCTGAACCTGCTGACGATGGGCTTTCAGTGCTTCCTGTTGTCTTTCGTTGAGGTCGAGCTCCTCGGCGTTCTTCATCACTACCATCATCAGGTTAGGCATCGGGCTGACGTGTTTTAATGCCTGCATCTGCTCTGCGGTGGGTTTAGCCAGGGTCAGTGTGGAAAAAAGTAGTGCCATTCCAGCGACGACGAAAATAAATGATTGTTTCATGCTTTTATACTCTTGGTTATTTTAAGTACAGGAAGTATAAACACCCTTATTAGTCATAGTCAAATAGTCCTGCTCAAATAGTTCCAGTCAAATCGGGTTGAATTTTGTTCTGCCTGACAGGAAATGATAATATCGCCTCTGTTCAAATTACATGGCCTTTTTGCACACAGGGCCTGGAAAATATATGGTGAATCAACTAAGCACGCCTCAGGGTAATTTTACCTTAAACCGCTTCCCACTAAGAAAAAAAACCATGTTACGCGCCTGGGATGCCGCCGATGAGTATTTATTGCATTATCTTGCAGAAAACAAGCTGCTCCAAGAAGACAGCTCACTGTTGATTGTTAATGATGGTTTTGGTGCTTTATCTGTTCCTTTAAGTCAGTTTCAGCCGGTGGTTATCACCGATTCGTACCTGGCGGCGCAGGCGATTTCAGGCAATGCACAAAATAATAATATAACGGATAGTGCTATTACGATTATCGACAGTTTACTAACGCCTGAGCTGACGGCCAATGTCAGGTCGACGGTCGGTAATCAAGTGGTGTTAATTAAAGTGCCCAAAAGTTTGGCGATGTTAGCTGATCAATTGCATCGTATTCGTCCACTGCTTGATGCACAAACGGTTATTATTGCTGCGGCAAAAACAAACCGTATCCATCGCTCAACCCTCGCCTTGTTTGAAAAAATTATCGGACCTACAACAACATCACTGGCACGTAAAAAATCTCGGTTGATTTTTAGTCAGTTCGATACGACTCTGGAGGTGGCCGATAATCCCTACCCGAAATCTTATCTACTGCCCTATAAATTAGACGATGTTGCTATTGAAATAAAAAACCATGCAGCGGTATTTTCACAGGAAAAATTGGACATAGGGACACGGTTTTTTATCGAAAATTTGCCGATAGATGAAAAATATAAAACAGTTGTTGACCTAGGTTGCGGTAACGGTGTTGTCGGTTTGATGGCGGCGATTAAAAATCCGGCGGCAAAATTAATTTTTACTGATGAATCTTACATGGCGATAGAATCATCAATAAGGAACTTTTTAAGTGTGTTTGAGGACAGTCGTGAGGCGGAATTTTTACAGACAGACTGCTTGCAGGGTGTGGCAGAGAATAGTGTTTCGCTAATTATGTGTAACCCGCCGTTTCATCAAGACCATGCCATTAATGACCAGGTGGCATGGCAGATGTTTTCTGAGTCGAGACAGGTTCTGGAAGATAATGGTGAATTATGGGTGATAGGCAATAGACATTTGGCTTATCATGCTAAATTAAAAAAATTATTTGGCAATGCCGAGCTTGTGTTCAGTAACAAAAAATTTGTTATTGTGAAGACAGTAAAACACTAAAAATATGATGCTTTGGGGCGAGTCTCCGTGTGCATATTTCTGGTTATTTCATAACAGGCAATACTGGCGGCGGTGATTACGTTCATTGATGAATTAACACCTAGCATCGGAATATGTGTGGTCACATCTGAAAGTGATAATAGTGTTTCATTTACACCTGAATTCTCAGCGCCTAGAATAAGGCAGACGGGTTTGTTGCTGGTAATGGTTTTTATAAAATCGGCGGAATGAATCGTCAGGCTCGATGCTGTGATTTCAAGCGAAATAATAAGAGAGCCTGATGACTTTAAATCTTTAACCAGCGTTTGGGCGTGCTGGTAATATTCATAAGCAACATGTTTTTCAGTTGAACGTGAGGTTTTATTTATTTTTGAACTGGGTGGAACTGCGGTGTTGCCACAGAGGTACAGTTTTTTTATTGCTAATGCATCACACAAACGGAACAGACTGCCAACATTTGCTGGGTGGCTAATATCGTTGGCGACAATGCTTAAAGGAAATTTTTCCCCACTGGTTTTATGTTGTGCGTGAGTTAGTTGCCTGTTCTGTTGCATGGTTTATTACCTCGCTATGTCTAGGAGCTTGTCCGAGAATAGATAACCTACTGCAAATCCCATATAAGCCATAAGGTGAGCTTATCGAAATCGTTAAATAGCCGTGCTATTCGCCTCATTCGATAAACTCACCTTATGACTTCTCTGTGATTTTCGCTACGATTTCTATTCTCGGACAAGCTCCTAGCGTATTTTTCACGTCGCTCAAAATGCTGATTCGTTTTTAGTAACTCGCTGCTTTCACGATAATTATATATGCAATTTTTCTAATAAAGGGTTAAAATAGTCAGCTCGTCTGATTTTAGCTCAAAATCTCAATGTGTTGGCAGCCTGTTTGGCTGACTGAATAGAGTGGGAGGGCTGTCGTCTATATTCCATGGGCATAATAATCGACTTGCCAGATGGATGGCATGATAACGACGATATATGTCTGTAATGACATAAGGACACCTCTAAAAACCATCTTTTTGCCCGGTTTCAGCGTTGGATGACAACTGCGATCCTCATGTATTTCATATACACTGCGGTTCTCAAAATCCATCCGCCTTGAACACCACAGAATCCTGGCTTTTAGAGATGCCATCAGCCCTTAACTCTTTGAGATCTTTGCGTGAATGCATCGTGTAAAGGTCTCTTTAAAACATATTCAGGTATTCTCGCATGAGCACAGATACAAGCGCCGACGTGAGCATCACGTTTGATGACTTATTATTAAATAAATCCATTCTCAAGATATTAGATGAGGTGGGTTATGAATCCCCTTCACCTATCCAGGCCGCGACCATTCCTTTGCTGCTAACAGGCCGCGATATTATCGGCCAGGCGCAGACTGGCACCGGTAAAACAGCGGCTTTTGCGTTACCGTTGATTTCTAACCTGGATATAAAACAAAAAAACCCACAGGTGTTAGTTTTGGCGCCAACACGTGAGCTAGCGATACAGGTTGCTGAAGCTTTTCAAAAATACGCAACCTATATGAAAGGCTTTCATGTACTACCAGTGTATGGTGGTGCGGATTACAGCGGGCAAATTCGCGCATTAAAACGCGGCGTGCACGTGGTGGTGGGCACGCCTGGCCGAGTGATGGATCATATCCGCAAAGGCACGCTAAAGCTCAATGAGCTGACGGCTTTAGTGCTGGACGAAGCCGACGAAATGCTGCGTATGGGCTTTATTGACGACGTTGAATGGATTCTTGAGCAAACCCCAGATGCCAGACAAATTGCGCTGTTTTCAGCTACCATGCCACAGCAGATTCGCCGTATTGCGACAAAATATTTAACCAATCCCGAACAGGTAACCATTAAGACAAAAACCGCCACGGTTAATACTATTCGCCAGCGTTTCTGGCCAGTTAGTGGCATGCATAAACTGGATGCCTTAACCCGTATCCTGGAAGCCGAAGAATTTGCTGCCATGATTATTTTCGTGCGTACCAAAAATTCCACGGTTGAGCTGGCTGAAAAGCTTGCCGCAAGAGGCTATGCGGCAGCCGCATTGAATGGAGATATTGCACAAAACCAGCGTGAGCGCTGCATTAATAATTTGAAGCAGGGAAAAATCGACATACTGATTGCCACCGATGTGGCGGCGCGGGGTCTTGATGTCGAGCGTATTAGTCATGTGGTGAATTATGATGTGCCCTATGACACTGAATCTTATGTGCATCGTATTGGGCGTACTGGCCGAGCGGGTCGTCATGGTGACGCTATTTTGTTTGTCGCGCCACGTGAAAAACGCATGTTAAACGCGATTGAAAAAGCGACGCGGCAGAAAATCGAGATGATGGAGCTGCCTTCCACCGAGATTATCAATGACAAACGCATCGCTAAGTTTAAACAGCGCATTGCCGACACACTGGCGAGTGACGATTTAGCGTTGTTTGCTCAGTTAGTCGAACAATATGAACAGGAGCATAATGTGCCCGCAATAGAAATTGCAGCGGCACTGGCTAAGTTGTCACAGGGTGATATCCCTCTATTGTTACAAAATAAACCGCAGCGAAAAACGCAAAGCCGAGATGACTGGGATAAAAGCAGCAGCAGCAGGCGGGAGCGTCCAGGGCGTGATCGAGCAGAGCAAGATCGAACAGAACGGGGCAGCAGTCGTGAACGCTCACCTCGCCGAGAACGCAAACCGGGAGATGCACCGGCTGAGCAAGGTATGCAGCGCTACCGCATCGACGTTGGCCATGAGCATAAAGTTAAACCTGGCAATATCGTTGGCGCGATTGCTAACGAAGCGGATATAGAAAGTAAGTTTATTGGTCGTATCTGTATTTATGATGATTTTAGTACCGTTGACCTGCCCGAAGGTATGCCAAACGAACTGCTTTATACGCTGAGAAAAGTCTGGGTATCCGGCCAGCAGTTAAACATCAGGCCTGATGAAAAAGGAAAAGCGACCAGTGGCGCTAATAAACCGGATAGCGACAGGCAAAAATTCGGCAAACGTTCAGACAAGCACTCAGAAAGCAAAGCTAAGCATTCTGGTTCGTTAAAATTAAAGAGCCGAAAGAAAAAATAATTATCAGAGAATAAAAATGGAC
>CAZMLD010000085.1:0-8139 GCA_964566975.1 uncultured Thiotrichaceae bacterium
GGCTGGCAATGTAGAAAAATATGTTGCTGAGTTTGAACACAGCTGGCAACAAAATAGTGCCACTAGCAACAGTCTATTTACTCTCGCTGAAGTCAAACAGCAAACAAAACAAATGTGGATTGCTAATACCCAGGTTAATTTTTGTGCCATAGCCTATCCAACAGTGCCAATGGAGCATAACGACGCGGCGGCTTTATCGGTATTAGGTGGTTTTATGCGAAATGGTTATTTGCACACAGCGATACGTGAACAGGGCGGCGCATACGGAGGCGGGGCAACACAGGATACAAACATTGCTGCCTTTAAGTTTTATTCTTATCGTGATCCACGTTTAGCTGAAACCCTGAAAGACTTTGATAACGCAATTAACTGGGTACTGGACAACAAGCATGAACACCGCTTGCTGGAAGAAGCAATACTCGGCGTTATTGGTGGTATGGATAAACCAGGTTCGCCAGCAGGCGAAGCAAGAGCGGCGTTTCTTAATGAACTGCATGGTAGAACAAGAGAGAAACTACAGCATTTCCGTCAGTGCGTGTTAAACGTTACCATGGAAGACTTAAAACGCGTGACCGAAACCTATCTTAAAAAAGGAGAGGCGAGTATTGCGGTTATTACTAGCGCGGCGACACACGAAGAAGTGGGCGATCTTGACTTAGATGTAATCAATCTTTGAGGGTCTACCACTCATCAACGTTTAAAAATAGCTATTTTACATTTAGGAAAAGGTGAAAAATGAAAGTTGCATATATATTCTCTACACAGGGACACTCTGTCTCATACAAGCTGGGTAAAATGATTTTGCCGCAACTAGAAAAAAAGGCTCATGGTGTTGAAGTGGTGGGCATGTTTTTCTTTGAAGACAATGCCTATGTTTTGCAAAAAGATAACCCCATTGGTGAACGCCTGGCAAAAGTGGCAGCAGATACAGGCATGTTGCTAATGGCCTGCGACCAATGTGCTTATGAACGTGAGATAGAAGACAGGCTAGTTGATGGTGCTGTTATTGGCTGCTTCCCGGATTTATACAGTGCGCTGTCTGGCAACATGCCTGATCAAATAATCACGCTTTAAAAGCGTTATTTTTCGCTGATTTATAACGCACCTGATGAATATTTTTTACATCGGGTCATCAGGTGCTTTGTCTTTAATTCCCTTTAAGAGACTCCTGTCTTCCAGACACACGATTAGCGCGGCAGGTGTTTTTAATCCGGTGGTGTTACACGGCAGTATCATTGCTTTAGAAAATGCACCGCTCTCGCTGACGGCAATGCAGCATAATATCCCGCTTATTGACTTATCACAATCATTGGCTGCAATATTACAGCAGTGTAAACAATATCAGATAGATATAATTTTGGTGTCGTGTTACAGCAAACGCGTACCAAATGCTTTATTAGAGCTTGTTAACCATGCCTGTTTTAATATGCACCCCTCATTATTACCAAACTACCGTGGCCCCGAGCCGATTTTCTGGCAAATGAAACACGCGAGTGAACTGGGTGTAAGCTGGCACCAGCTAACGCATGACTTTGATGCCGGTGATATTGTGCAGCAACAAAATGTGCAGCCTGTTGAGGCGGCTAGCCACGTAGAAATCAGTTTACAGCTGGCGGAAATCGGGGCTGAACTAATGCTAATGCTGTTGGCGGATGTTGCTACAGGCGCAGTCAGAAAAACACGACAAAACAAGGAGGCTGCCAGTTATTACCCATATCCGCAACAAGCGGATTTTGTGCTTGATTTACAGCGCACAGCACTACAGGCGTATAATTTCATGTGTGCCACGCAGGCATTCGGTTTTAGCTACCGATGTCAGCTTCAAAATCAGTGTTACTTTTTAGCACAGGCTCTTGGTTACCATAATGAAAGTGAGCTTAAAACAGTGAAGCAGCAAGGTAATACGCTGTATATCCCCTTTAACAAGGGTGTTTTAATCGCCTCCTATACTGATAAAATGAGACTTTAATCATGATGAGGCAAAAATCTCATGTCTAACACCGCATTACAGCAATATCAGTTGGTTGAAACTCGGTTACAAGAAAAACTCGACAACGGCAGCACGCGCTGCAACTTATGTTTATGGCGCTGCAAAATTAGCCATGGGCAGCGCGGCTTTTGTCAGGCACATGTCAATCGAAATGGTACGTTATATAATTTGTCTTACGGTATCATATCGGCAATTGATATTGATTTTATTGAAGAAAAACCAGTCAAACATTACCGCCCAGGCACAAAAGTGATGTCAGTTGGCAGCTATGGCTGCAGTTTCCGCTGTGGTGGCTGTCATAACCTGGAAATTTCTTGGGGTGTTGGCACACTGGATGAACTGGCGAAAGGAGAGTCTAAAGAAGTATGGGTCGCGCCGCAAAAACTGGTCGATGCTGCACTTAATGCCGGTGTTCAGGGCATCGCTTTTACTTATTCAGAACCGGCAGTGTGGCTTGAATATGTGCTGGATGTTTGCCAGCTGGCGCATCAGGCAGGTTTATATACCGTGTATGTCTCTAACAGTTTTGTTACTGATGAAGCGTTGGAGTTAATTGTCGGCAATATCGATGTACTGTGCTCCGACATTAAAAGCATGTCGGATGACTTTTATAAAGACATCTGTCGTCCTGCAAAAGTTGAACAGGTGCTGGCATCCATTAAAAAAGCCCATGACCTTGGTATTCATGTAGAAACCCGCACTAATATCATACCGGGTAAAAATGATGATCCACAGGAGCATTATAATATTGCCTGCTGGATACGCGATAACCTAGGTGCCGACAGTCCATGGCATATAACAAGATTTTTTCCCGCCTACAAACTCAGTGATGTACCTGCCACGCCAGAATATATGTTATTTGATGCCGAGAAACAGGCAAAACGTGCCGGATTAAACAACGTTTACGTGTATAATGATAAAGGCTGTGACTGTGCCAGCGAGAATCAGCCTGTTGAGGTTTATCTTAACAGCACTGCCGAAGAACTACACCAGATCAAACAATGTGCGGCAAGTTGCTGCGGCGATGACGGTGTACTGTTAAAAAAATATGAAGTAAGTGTTCAGTTAGAGGTTAATAATGGTAGATAAAGTACAATGTGTGGTTTTAAAAATAGAAGCAGAAGCACTGGATGCGCCACCACATCCTGGTGATTTAGGCGTACGTATATTTGAAAACGTATCAAAAGAAGGCTGGAAGCAATGGCTTGAACGCTTGACCACCATTATTAACGAAAATGGCTTAAATACAGCCGATATTAAAAATCTCGAACTGATTGAAAAACATATGGTTGGATTCTTTTTCGGTGAAGGTGATCATGGCCAGGCACCTGCCGGTTTTCAGGCTGGTGGTGGTAAACAATAAATGCTAGCTGCCAATAGCCTGCCCTTAGGCAAGCATTGGCGGATTAAACAATTTTAAATACAGGCGCTGTTATAAAGCTAAGTAGCGAGTAAGCCTCACGAATGGCGGCTGTAACCCGCTCTGGCGTTTTTGCACTGGCAAAGATGTAACCCAGATACTGATTACCTTCTGGCAGTGGCACAAGTTCGTGACCTTCACTAATGATAATGTCTATCTTATCAATGTGCTTTATTTTATTCGCTTCAAGTAAACCGTCGACCCGTTTTAATAAACCTTCGTTTTTTATCGGTATCATCATTACACCGCGTGCTTGATCGGGCATACTTATTTCAATTCTCTGATTGATAGCTAAAGAAATCGCAAGTGCTTCAATAGCGAAGTTTTTATTATCCAGTAACCGCGCACAGTCACCGCCAATCGTGCGTGAAGCAATCTCAAGAATCCAGACCTTATTATTTTTGTCAATGCGACATTCTGCATGGATGGCTCCTGTACATAAACCATAAGCACGGCAGGCTTTTTGTAACACCTGTTTGATATTCTGTTGCAGCTCAGCATTTAACACAGAAGGAGTGACATAAATGGTTTCTGCAAAATAGGGGCCGATAAGTGGATCGGGTTTATCAAAAATAGTCATGGTATGCAGCTTGCTATGATGTAAAAATCCTTCATAAGCAATCTCGAACCCATCAATGTAATCTTCAATTAAAACATGTGTTTGTACAAATACATCCGATGCCGTTGCAATGATTTTTTTTACACGTTCACATGCGTTAAAAAATTCATCTTTGTTATCGACCCGAATGACACCTCTGCTGGCAGTCATGTTTAATGGTTTTAACACACAGGGCCATGACAGGCCTGCCTGGCTTAGCTCGCTCATCTGTTTCTTTATTGGCTGCATTAAACGCAATAAATAGTGAGCAGGGACTGGACTACCCGCAACAGCTAATTGTGCCCGTGCCAAATCTTTGCGGGTAGAATAGATTGCAGCTTCAGGTGGGTTATGAGGCAAGCTTAATGCTTTAGCCGCTATTGCTGCTAGCTCTACGGTTTGATCGTCACTACCGAGGATTCCGGCAAAAGGTTTTTCACTATGAGCTTGCCGTATTTTATTAACTGCCGAATCAGTGTCACTAAAGTCAATGTGCATGCCATTGGCTACTTCAGATACTAATGAATGCTGACCGGCTGAAGCGATGGTAACTTCAAGGCCAAGGCTGCTGGCTGCTTTGATATATGGTGCTATACGGTAACTGTTGTGATGTGAAATCAGCAGTAGTCGTTTGTTTGTTAGTAGCGGCATTATAGATAATATTGACTGAGATTATGAAATGTTAGTATTTATAGGGCACCTCTAAAAACCTAAGTGCTGCTGAGGGAAATCAGAAATAGTGCCATTTTTAGGAAAAAAATGAGGTGAATACTTATTGTATTTAACGAATTTTTGCATGAAAAGGGTGCTGTTTATGGTTTTCCTCGGTTGTGCTTAGGTTTTTAGAGATGCCCTATAGTCCAAAAAAAGCCAGACCACCTGTAGACAGGGATCTGGCTTAAACAAAAATAACCCAGTTTTTATGTAGCTGTAATAACAGGTGATGGTGCTGTTGTAACCCCTATCAATTGTTTAACTAACTTAAATAACACAAAGGCAGTAAATAGTTGAATGCTGATAGCTAGACCGGAGAGTGACCAGTAAAACATTCCAAATTGACTGATTAATCCAGAGGCAACTAGACCTTTATTGATAAAAAAGTGTAACGATACTGACAGTGCAACACCGGGACAAATTAACGCATAAATAACGGGTGATTTTTCTTTACCATACCAAACTGAGCGAAAATAATCCATTTTACTCATAACGGCGTAACCCAGTAGCATTAGAAACAATTGTGTTGCTAAAACCACGCCTAAAAAAAGTGCGGGAATAGCAATAATGTCACCTAACCCTAAAGTGTAAGCAACACCATGATCAATGCGCAATAAAGCAATACTTAAAATGGTGAGGATTGGCACGCCAACCCACAGTGTTGGCAAGGTGGCTTTGGTTGCACCATGTTCCAGCATATGACCAAAACCAATAACCAGCTTAATGATAGAAATAAACACGGCAGGTACTAAAAATATAAATGCCAGAAAAACACTGATGGCAACAGTAGGTGCATTATTACTCATCGCCGCTGGTGCAACAAGTCCTACACTGACCATAGCAAAGGCAAAACCTGGTAGTAGTTGGGCAAAAGAATTGTTAGTGGTTTTATCGAATTTATTTTGGCTCAGGCTGTTACTGAAAAAATTCAGATATAAACGTAGTGACCAAATACCCAGCAAGATAAAGCCAGTCATTGCAAATGGGAAAAGGTACTCTATGACAGACCAAAGATTAGGCACAAATAAGGCACCCAAAATAAAAGTCACATTGATAGTCATCGCAAGTGTGAGTGGAATAGCTAACATTTGAGTATGGGCGTTGCTGCCTGCTATTTTTTCAAGTGACCCTGAGGCTTTCCATAGCTTAAATTGAATAAGGTTCCAACGTAAAAGAATGAGATGATAAATGGCAAAAGATATAATCCCAGATATCGCAATGATAATAAAGGCTTGTTCAAGCACTGAACCGTTTACAAAGGCTGCCGTCCAGTCACTATAAACCGGAATGGCCTGACCTGGGCTAGCAACCCAAAACAAAAGGTACATAAAAAAAGTTACCACCATACCACCAGCACCTAAAGCTGCTAGAAAATATAATGGTGACCACGATGAGTTTAATTTATTTGAAAACATGACGTACACCTAGTTGCAGAATGAAGATAGCACCAGTGTAGTCAATAAAATTGTTTAATATTGTGACTTTGTCACGGTTAATCGTTGCAGTGAGACTTTGTCACACAGCAATATTAACTAAAATTTCAACCTGCTTAATGATGATAATGCCACGCTTTGTTTCAAGTACACCCTGCTTTTTCCAGCGTGACAGGTGGCGTGAAACAAGCTCTCTGGCGGTGCCCAGTTCAACGGCTAATTCAGACTGCTTGATAACAACTGTTTGTTCAGGGCCCATTTTTTCAATTAGCAGACCTGCTAATCTGGCATCAATAGGAAAAAAGGCATGTTGTGCAAAACGGTCAATCACCTGCTTAAATCGAGTGCCTATATTGTTGAGTATCCATTGTTGAAAATGATGTGAGTTACTCATCCAGATATTGAATTGCGCCTTATCCGCCCAGCAAAACCAGCCATCTGAATCAGCGGTTGCTTGGAAGCTATAACTTTCATCATTAATAAGATTAATGAGCGAATGAATACACAGTTGCCCAGGGTTGATGTGATATAACAGCATTGTACGTAACTGATTATTTTGTAACTCTACGCGTATATTGCCTTTTCCGAGTAACATAAATCGATCGCAGGGTTGACCGGGTTTAAACAGGGAATCGTCTTTGAAAAAAACCTGTTTTTTCCATGGGTAATCGGCCAATTCCTGTAAGTTGACGATGCTAGGAAAAATATTAGAGAGCGTGCCTTGCTCTGCCATTTTCAATTCTAGGCTATCCTGAGATGAGATCATAGTGACCGGTCCTAGCTAAGTGATTACTTTATTGTATAAAGTCACATATGTAGATAAATACACTATAACCTTGGTGAAGACAAAACATGTTGCTTTGTAGCGTGCTGGATTTTCTGGTGTGGAAAAAAAGGGTGTTGCCCTATCAATCTATCGTGTACATGGGTTTGTTCTCAGCCAGTCGTAACCAGCCTTTCACAATTCTGTAGATAACCCAGACCGTATTTGCAAGCAGGACAAGGTAGCCAATAAGGATGAAGGTGGTGATAAAGCCAATAACCCACCATAAGATGCTAAACCAGAATGTTCTGATTTGCCAACGAAAATGTGATGCCAGCCAAGTGCCTGAAACATCATCCTGTTTTACATAATTAATGACAACGGCGATGATATAGGTAATGCCAAGAAAAAATGCTGTCGCCTGTAGTGCGTAGATGGCAGTCGTTAGCACTTTTTTTGAACGGGTATTGCTTACATCAAGTGCCGCTGAATGACTGTTCATCACTATTTTGTTTTCTTCTTCCATGGCCACTCGCCTTGATTTTTTTATAAACAGCTCTATTTTTAGAGATGCCCTTAGATTAACTTATTGAGAATATTAGCCGCTACCCGCCAGAAGACCCACAGCCACCACATGAGCCACCACTGCTAGAGTTAGCAAAAACATTTTTGAAAACAAAACTGGCATTAGCGCCTTCTGTCTGGTAGTCAATCTCTACGCCTTCAAGAAAGCCCAAGGCAACAGCATCAACATGCACTTTTAGCCCGTCTTTTTCTAGGATGGTATCAAAAGGTGTTGCCTGTTCAACAAAGGTCATGCCATATGACATGCCGCCGCAGCCACCGCCAGAGACAAAAATTCGCACACCATTAATACCGTCTTCGCTGTCAGTAAGGGCAATCAATTGTTTGACGGCTTCGTCTGAGACTGTGATTTGATCGGTAATTTGTGTATTAAACTGGACTTGAGACATAGTTATTCTCCGGTGTGATGTTTATCAATAATACTAATTCTAACATTATTCTACTTTTAATTCTTCTCGCCATTCCCATAGAAAACAAGTAGATATAATAATAGGGCAGGTGATAAGGCAGAACACTACACTAGATAACTTGAGCGCGTTCAATCATATCATTTGCGTGCGCCAAAGATTGCTCGGTAACTTCCCGCCCGCTGAGCATGCGTGCTATTTCCTGACGACGCTGGTTTTCATTCAGCGT
>CAZMLD010000086.1:0-8033 GCA_964566975.1 uncultured Thiotrichaceae bacterium
TTAAATATAATTATTGAACGGTTAAAAGAAATTGGCTATTCAAATGTTCAATACAAAGTGCTTAGAGCAAGAGACTTTGGTTTACCACAAAATAGAGAGCGCATTTATATTGTGGGATTTTTAGACGAAAATATAATATTTAATTTTCCTACACCAACCTTTTCAGCAACAAGAGTCGGGGATATTCTAGAAAATTTAGTGGATGATAAATATACAATATCCGATCGCCTTTGGGCGGGGCATCAAAGAAGAAAAAGAGAAAATAAAATTAAAGGGAAAGGGTTTGGTTATGGCATTGTCACGGAGGATTCAGAATACACAAATACTATTTCCGCCAGATATTATAAGGATGGTAGTGAGATTTTAATAAAACAAGAAGGCTGCAACCCAAGAAAATTAACACCTAGAGAGGCTGCTCGACTTCAAGGCTTCCCCGAAAGTTTTAAAATACCTGTGTCTAATACCCAGGCATACAGGCAGTTTGGGAATAGTGTTCCCGTTAACGTTGTTGAAAAAGTTGCCGCACAAATGTTATTGCATTTAGAAGAAAATACAGTAGAAAAAATACAGCGGGCGGCTAAAAACGTCACGCCTTTTTCTTTTGCAAAAGATCCTGCCGCTGATTTAGACGTTATAAAGCAGTCGTTATAAACCGTAGTAGTTCAACCTAGAAAAGTCAGTTGAATCTACTGCGAGTGTCCAATGCTCGGCAATTGCTACGATTCAACTGATTTTTTTAGGTTCAAATTTCATCTGCAAGCTGCCGAGTCATATTTTCAAAATCGTAGCATTGATTGTCTGCCAGATGAGAAAGTTTAACATTTCTCAGGCTACGAAAAATCATCTCTGAACGGCCGGGATTTTCCCGCTCCCATTGAGCAATCATGCCTTTTACCACCTGGCGCTGCAGGTTCTGCTGCGAACCACATAAATTACAGGGTATGACCGGGTATTTTTTTATTGCCGCGTAAGCAGCAATGTCCTTCTCTTTGCACAACGCCAGCGGTCTTATCACCACGTGTTTTTTATTGTCGCTTAATAACTTTGGCGGCATGGCTTTTAGTTGTGCGTTAAAAAACATATTCAAAAAAAAGGTTTCAACAATATCATCCTGGTGGTGTCCCAGAGCGATTTTTGTCATGCCATTTTTCTCTGCAAAGGAATACAAAATGCCTCGTCGTAAACGCGAACACAGGCCGCAGGTTGTTTTGCCGATGGGGACTTTCTCTTTAACGATGCTGTATGTGTCCTGCTCAATAATATGATAGTCAACGCCGAGGCGCTGCAAATATTCAGGCAGAACATTTTGTGGAAAACCGGGCTGTTTCTGGTCGAGATTGACCGCTATCAGATCAAATGACACGGGCGCTTTTTTCTGCAGTGCCAGCAACATCTCCAGCATCAGGTAACTGTCTTTACCCCCCGATAGGCAAACCATGATCCGGTCGCCATGCTCAATCATGTTGTATTGCACAATCGCTTCACCGGTACTGTGCTTTAGTCGCTTATGTAATCGCTTGTACAGCTGTTTTTCAGACGGCGGTTCTGTTTGCGGTTTATTTATCAGTACAGGTGACATCATAGTATTAATCATCGCATTAACTCGTAAACGGACTTCTCGCCGTTGGGTCGAGTTTTGAAATAACGCAGAGTCCACATATATTGCACTGGACAAAAATCGATGGCTCGCTCAATCGCTCGGTTCATGTTTTCACTGTCCTGTACATCATCACTGGCAGACAGGCCTTCTATTTTAGGCAGTATTTTAATCAGATAGCGTCCGCTTTTTTCTTCATAACAGCTCACACAGGGTAAAACAACCGCGTTACATGCTTTCGCCAGCCGTCCAAGAACGGGAATGGTTGCTTTAGGCACGCCATAAAACGAAGCAAAAACAGCGTTTTTTTCACCTAAATCTTCATCTGCAAAATAACCCATAATATGACCCGCACGCACCGCACGTATCAATGGCCTTAAACCGTCGGCACGGGCGAATATTTTTTTGCCAAAGCGTAGCCTGCCTTTCGCCACCATCCAGTTGATCACCGGATTGCGCATCGGTTTATAAGGTGTCGCCGTTTCATACGCCATCGATATCGCCACACCAGCAAACTCAAGCCCAACATTATGCGGCAGCAGAATAATAATGTTTTTACCCTGTTGCTGATACTGTGTGATTTTTTCAAAACCAGATTGCTGAATTTTTTCTCTAACCGTGGCAACAGGTCGCCACCATAAAATATAATAATGTAACACCGTACGAATTTGCGCCCTGAAATGATCCGTCACCATCTGCTCAATGTCATCTACGGACTTATCTGGAAAGCACAGAGTCAGATTCGTTTTTGCGATGTTAAAACGCTTGCGGTTTTTTTTTGCAGAAAGTCCACCTAGCCAGTAAGCGACACGATCAATAATCGGCATGGGTAGCAGGGTAAAGATAAAAAACAGCCCCAGACCAAGCCAGATCAGCCAGTGACGCGGGTGCAAAAGCGATAACTGAAAACGGTATTCGCCTTTATGGGTTTGCTTAGGACTCATCACAGTGAAACATACGGATTATTATTTGCGCCAAAAAGCAGGCGTTAATAAGACTAACAGGGTAAATATTTCTAATCGCCCAAGTAGCATGGAAAACGATAACAGCAGTTTATTAAACTCTGACAGGCTGGCATAATTCGCACTGACCTCACCCAGACCTGGCCCCAAATTGTTAAGGGTGGCGGCCACTGCGGAAAAAGCCGTTATTTGATCTAGGCCATTAAACATCAATACCAACATCATTAACACAAACACCGCCACATAAGCGGCAAAAAATCCCCAAACAGCATCGATAACTGAATTGTTTACTGGCTGCTTGCCAATTTTTACCGTTACCTGAGCACTAGGATGAACCAGCCGTATAATTTCACGCTGCCCCTGCTTGAATAACAATAACACTCGGATTACTTTCATACCGCCACCGGTGGAGCCAGCACAGCCACCGATAAAGCTGGCCAGCAATAATAACACTGGTATGAAAACTGGCCAGGTAGAATAACCCGTTGTGGTAAAGCCAGTGGTGGTTGCTATCGACACCGCCTGAAACAGGCCCTCATGAAACGACTCTGAGAAGCTGTCGTAGACTGACTGGCTGTATAAAACATAAATAGTTAACGCCGAAACAATGACTAAAATACTGGCATAAAGTTTAAATTCAGAGTCACGTAACAGCGGCATCAAACTTTTTGTCCGTACCACGGTAAAATGCAGCGCAAAGTTAATCGCACCGAGAAACATAAAAACAATCGCTACCATCTCGATGGCATGGCTATCAAAATAGCCTATGCTGGCATCATGTGTGGAGAAACCACCAATTGCAACGGTTGAAAAACTATGTGACACCGCATCAAACACATCCATCCCTGCAGCCCAGTATGCCAGCGCACAGGCAACGGTTAAACCCAGATAGATATACCACAGGGCTTTCGCGGTTTCTGCTATGCGTGGCGTTAGTTTGCTGTCTTTTACCGGGCCTGGTGCCTCGGCTTTATACAGCTGCATGCCACCAATACCCAGCATCGGCATCACCGCAACAGCCAGCACAATAATGCCCATACCACCTAACCACTGTAGCTGCTGACGATAAAATAAAATGCTGTGCGGCAACTCATCCAGCCCAACCAATACCGTCGCACCCGTTGTCGTCAAACCAGAAATAGATTCAAACAGCGCATCAACAAGGCTGATACCCATGTTTTCATACAAGTAAAAAGGCATCGCGCCAGCAGCACCCAGTACCAGCCAAAACAGCACAACAACAACAAAACCATCACGCAGACGTAAGTCGCCTTTTTTATTTCTTACCGGAAAGAACACTAAAAAACCCACGCTTAATAAAATCAAATAGCTGTAAAAAAAAGCTAACGCGGCTGTTTCCTGATAGATAAGATCAATGACGACGGGCGGCAACAGAGTGAAACTGAACAGCATCAAAAACTGCCCGATGATACGTTGGATAACGGCTATATGCATAATTAATTAAAAGAAGGACACGCCAACCTGAAACAGTTTTTCAACTTCGTTGAATTTGCTTTTATCCATTAAAAATAAAATAAGGTGGTCTTCATTTTCAATGATAATATCATGGTGCGCCATCATAACCTGTTCGCCACGAATAATAGCGCCGATGGTTGTGCCTTTTGGCAATTTGATTTGCTCCACGGTTTTGCCCACTACCTTTGAGTTCGCGCTGTCACCATGAGCAATTGCTTCAATCGCTTCTGCTGCCCCACGGCGCAAAGAATGCACTGCCACCACATCACCGCGACGCACATGTGCCAGCAAACCACTCAGGGTAATTTGCTGCGGTGAAATTGCCACATCAATGGTGCCTTCACTTTCCATTAAATCAACATAGGCATGACGATTAATGATCGACATTACTTTTCGCGTACCTAGACGCTTCACCAGCATGGACGACAAAATATTTGCTTCGTCATCATTCGTTAAGGCGCAAAAAACATCCATCTGATCAATGTTTTCGTCCAGCAATAAGGTTTCATCTGCGGTGTCGCCAAGTAACACAATCGAGCTGTTCAGGTCACAGGATAATTGCTCTGCACGTTCAGGGTCGCGCTCCAGCACTTTCACCTGGTATTTTTTTTCCAGAGACTGCGCCAGACGTTTACCAATATTGCCACCACCTGCCAGAAAAATACGTTTGATGGGTTTATCTCGTTTACGAAGCTCAGCCATCACCGCGCGAATGTCTTTTCGTGCGGCAATGAAAAACACTTCGTCATCAACTTCTATGACTTCATGACCGTCTGGCACGATGCCTTTACCATCACGAAAAATAGCAGCCACACGCGAGTCAACGCCCGGTATGTGTTTTCTTAACTCAGCAATTTCATGACCCACTAGCGGCCCACCATAATACGCTTTAATGCCAACCATACGTGCTCGACCATCAGCGAAATCCAGCACCTGTAACGCCCCTGGGTATTCAATTAAACGCTGGATATGTTCGGCAATTAACTGTTCGGGGCTAATCAGAACATCAATAGGCAAATCATTTTTATTAAACAGTTCTTTGTATTTCAGGTATTCTTGCGAACGTACGCGGGCAATTTTTGTTGGTGTATGAAACAGGGTATGGGCAATCTGACAGGCAACAATATTGGTTTCATCGCTGTTGGTTACTGCCAGCAGCATATCAGCATCGGCAATACCGGCCTTTTTTAATACGTCAGGATGAGACGCATGGCCAACCACTGTCTGAATATCCAAGCGCTCACCTAAATCATTAAGTAACACGGCGTTAGAGTCGATCAGAGTAATATCATTGGCTTCTGAAGCCAGACTTTCAGCAACGCTAGAACCAACCTGCCCTGCGCCTAAAATAAAAATATTCATTATGACTAGTCAGCTCGATCAATCCGAGCTGTATCGGCTACTCCTGATACTTAATTTTTTGTTAGATTGTTTAAAGAACTTTACGCGGAGAACTCAGCAAAATTTTGCAATAAAGCCGAGCCTTACAGTTTACTCTTAAACTTCCGAGTTTTCATTTTCTGCTGCTACTTTTTTCAGTCGGCAAAAATAAAAACCATCGGCATCCTGCTCACCAGGCAATAACTGGCGACCATACTCACACGGCTTACCCCAACTTGCTGTTATTTTACTTTCTACTGCGTCGCTGTTAGCTGCAATAAAATGCGCTATTTGCTGCTGATTTTCATCGCCAAATACCGAGCAGGTGACATATAACAGTTCGCCACCGGGTGCCAGCATTTGCCATGCCGATGATAAAATCTCTGCCTGCAACAAAACTAACGGCTCGATATCAGACTCTCGGCGCAAGCTTTTAATATCTGGATGCCGTCGAATGACGCCGCTGGCAGAACACGGCGCATCAATTAATATGCGATCAAACTGTTCGCCGTGCCACCATTGTTTATATAACCGAGCATCGGCAACCACTAGCTCTGCTCTGGCGGTTAGTTTAAGACGTTGCAAGTTTTCATTGACGCGCGGCATACGCTGGCCATCCACTTCCACGGCAATCAGTTTGTCGATGGCTGGGTAACGTTCCAGAATATGGCAGGTTTTTCCACCTGGCGCAGCACATAAATCTAGCACCCGCGAGTTGTCAGTCACATTCAGTAATTGAGCAACCAGCTGTGCGCCAACATCCTGAACCGACACCGCACCATCGGCAAAACCGGGTAATAAGCGGACATCTATTCCCTGACTGAGTTTGATCGCCTGACTGCTTAGTGCCTCAGCACCATCAAATTCTATCTCTGCTGCTTCGAGTAACTGCTGATAATCTTCAACACTATGCCGCGCCTGGTTAACGCGCAACCAAAAAGCAGGGCGCTGGTTATTGGCAGTCAGCACTTGCTGCCAATCGAGTGGCCAGTCATTTTTTATCTTTGCCAGCAACCACTGTGGGTGTGAGTAACGTACCTGCTCATCAATAGGCTGTACACTAGGCTGTGAACCAGACTGTGAACTAGGCGGTAAATCAGACGGCGAACCCGATGGCAAGCCCAGTAAATCAGACAGCTCATCTTTTTCTCGCAAGTAAGACCTTAACACTGCATTCACCAGCCCAGCCGCCCATTTTTTACCCACCGTTTTAACTAACTCTACCGCATCGCTGGTGATGGCATACGGCGGTGTGCGACAGACATTGAGTTCATATATTGCCATTAACAAAATCAACTGCACATTCTGATCTTTTGTTTTCAGTGGTTTGGATAACAGGCGAGAGACAAAAAACTGCAATTGCCAACGCCAGCGCAAGACACCATTTACCAGCTCATTCGCCAAAGAACGGTCGCGCCTGTCTTCAAGAACGTCGATAATTACTGGCTGCACCGCAGACAGGGACTGACCATTAAAAACCTGTTGTAACGCTTTCAGCGCGGCTAGTCGAGCTGGGCTGACCCTGCTTTTTTTGGCGCGGCCTTTTTTCTTGACGGTGGGAGACGTTTTTAGCACAGGCGTTGACCCATTAAAGAGCTGGCATGAAGAAAATCGGCAACCGGCATTCTGCGTTTTCCTTCTGTCTGTAATTCAACAATACGCAGCAAGCCTGCACCGGTTGCGACATCAATCCCTTGGGCTGATTCAGCAACCACGGTACCTGCCACCCCATTAACAGCGCCTTTAACGTCGATCACAGGCTGTGCCTGCCACAACCGCAGCTTTACTGTTTTGCCCTTTTTCTGGTAGTGACAAAACGCCACCGGCCATGCATTATAGGCACGAATAGCGCGTTCTATTTCTATCGCCGATAACGACCAGTCAATTTTTGCTTCTGCTTTCGATAATTTTGCCGCATAACAGGCTTCGGCATTATTCTGTTTTATTCTATTTTGGCGGTGTTCAGCAATTGCAGGTAATACCGAAAACAAGGTTTTCACCCCTAACAACATGAGTTTATCGTGCAAACTGGTGCCAGTATCCTCAGCGCTAATAGCGCATTCAGCAACACTTAGCATATCACCGGTATCCAGACCTTCATCCATCTGCATGATGGTAATACCGGTCATTTTATCCGCCGCCAGAATAGCACGCTGTATTGGCGCTGCACCTCGCCAGCGCGGTAACAGCGAAGCATGAATATTGATACAGCCCAAGCGAGGCGCTTGCAGCACAGCCATTGGCAGCAACAAGCCATAAGCAGTAACAATCATTAAATCGGCATCTAACGCGATGAGTTCGTGCTGCGCCTGCTCATCCTTCAGCGATACCGGCTGATAAACTGGAATGCCATGCTCCAGCGCTTTTTGCTTTACCGGCGATGCCAGCAAACCACGGCCTCGGCCAGCAGCGCGATCTGGTTGCGTGTATACCGCAATCACATCATACGATGCATCGATAAGTGCCTGCAGCCCAGCCACGGAAAAATCTGGCGTACCCGCATAAATAACGCGTAAAGAATTGCTCACAGTGTGTTCCAATAATTGGGCTAGCGATTCAGCCAGCAATAATTAAACCTAAAAAAATCAGTTGAACCTACTGCAAGTGCCTAATGAGCT
>CAZMLD010000087.1:0-7965 GCA_964566975.1 uncultured Thiotrichaceae bacterium
GTCTAAATGCTTTATTGTTTGTTTTCTGCTCAATATCAGGTGTGGCACAATTGGATTGCTCAGACAAGGATGGTTTATACCATCCTTTTTTGTGGGCTACGCTAATCACCAACAGATTCTGTCTGAAAGTGATCGGTCTGCGCCATGCTGGTTTAGCCTGTGCTTGAAGCTCAGTCATTAGAATGTGTGCGTGATGATCGTTTGCTGTTTAACGGTTTAAGCTTTAGTGTGGCAGAAGCCGAGGTGCTACAGATCGAAGGTCCAAATGGTTGTGGTAAAACCAGCCTGTTACGAATAATCTGTGGCCTGCGGCTAGCTGAAGCGGGTCAGGTTATGTGGCAGGGAGAAAAAATTCAGGCAAATCGAGAAGATTATTATGCCAATATGGTGTACATCGGGCATTTGCCGTGCATAAAAGCGGAATTGACCGTGCAGGAAAATGTGCGTGCCTTGCTGGATACGCGCTCGCTTTCTGCGACTGATGTGGTGATTGAGGCGGCGTTGGCAAAAGTGGGTCTGGCAACCTATGAAGATGTGCCGAGCAAAGCGTTATCTTCCGGCCAGCGCCGTCGCATCTTGCTGGCCTTTGTTGAGTTAGCGCAGGCAAAATTATGGATACTTGACGAGCCGTTAACGGCGCTGGATGTCCAGGGTGTGGCGCTGATGGAGTCAATGATTATCGAGCACCGTGCTGCGGGTGGCAGTGTGATTTTTACCACGCACCATGGCATGCAACTGAACTGTGAAATGTCGTCGATTCAGTTAGGAGTTAACATTAAAAGAGACGTAAACAAATGTTAAAAGCCTTTTATCACCTGTTAATTCGTGATTTACGGCTGGCGTTGCGTAATCGACATGAACTGGCGAATCCACTGATTTTCTTTGTGTTAGTGGTGTCATTGTTTCCACTGGCGGTGATGCCGACACCCGACGCATTACAAACCATGGCGCCGGGTGTTATTTGGGTTTCTGCTTTATTGGCGGTGCTGCTTTCTCTGGATCGACTGTTTAAGCAGGACTATGAAGACGGCTCACTGGACCAACTCATGCTGAGTCCGAATCCACTGGTGATTTTGGTGCTGGCAAAAGTGCTGGCGCACTGGCTGTTAACGGGCTTGCCACTGGTTATTATTGCGCCATTGCTGGGTTTGTTTATGTCGTTGCCAGCGCAGTCGATTGAAATCTTGATTTATAGTTTGTTGCTGGGTACGCCAGTGTTAAGTTTAGTGGGTGCAATTGGCGTTTCTTTGACCGTGGCAGTGAACCAGGGAGGCGTTTTGTTGTCTTTAATTATCTTGCCGCTTTATATTCCGGTTTTAATTTTTGGTGCAAATGCGGTTGATGTGGCAAGTAGCGGATTACCTGTCACAGGTCAATTATTATTTTTAGGCGCTGTGTTAGCATTGGCGCTTTCACTGGCTCCATTGGCAAGTTCGGTGGCGTTACGGATAACGGCAACGCGCTAATAAATAGTATTACTATTGGTTATCTTATTGATATGATTCGTATTATTTGGAACTGGATACAGCGTTTTTCCTCCCCCAAGCATTTTTATAGTATGTCAGCACCACTAATCAAGTGGCTTGCTATTGCTACCCTGTTTATTGGTCTGTATGGTTTATATCTTGGCCTGTTCGTTGCCCCTACCGATTATAAACAGGGCGACAGCTATCGCATTATGTTTGTGCATGTGCCTGCCGCATGGATGGCGATGTTCATTTACGTGGTGATGGCGGTGTCTGCAGCCGTCGGCATCATCTGGCGCATTCGGCTGGCCGATATGGTCGCTAGTGCCAGTGCCCCGATTGGTGCGTCCTTTACCTTTCTTGCGCTGGCAACCGGTTCTTTGTGGGGCAAGCCGATGTGGGGCACCTACTGGATATGGGACGCACGACTCACCTCAATGCTTATTTTGTTGTTTTTATATCTAGGTTACATGGCACTACAGTCGGCAATCGATGATCAGCGCAGTGCAGATAAAGCCAGCGGTTTGTTAGCCATTGTCGGTATCGTTAATATTCCCATTATTCATTACTCGGTGGTGTGGTGGAATACCTTGCATCAGGGTTCAAGTGTGACCATGGTGGATGCGCCTTCCATACATATCGACATGCTCATCCCCCTGCTATTGATGGCGGTGGCGTTTAAACTATTTTATGCAACGATGGTATTGGTGAGAACGAGAAACGAGGTGTTATACCGTGATCGTAACCGTCGCTGGGTGAGAGAACTGGTTGAAAAACTGTAATGATCTCAATGAACAAGTTTTGTGTTAGTAATAATAATGCTGAAAAATGTGGTGACGGTGATTTATGAACTGGTCTGAATTTTTTTATATGGATGGTTATGCGTTTTTTGTATGGTCATCTTACGTGCTAACGTTAATCGTTGTCGTGGCTAATATAGTAACGCCAATAATACAGCGTAAGTACGTTATAAAAAGAGTGAAGCGCGCCATCAAAAGAGAGAATATTGAGCTGGCCAATAATAGTCAGCGTCAGGGTTTGTGAAGTCCAGCTCGGTATTATCGAGATGTTCCGGAGTAAAAAATTATGAATAAAAGAAGTCGCCGAAAAGTACTGGTTTTAGCGCTTGTTTTCGGGGTGAGTACCGCCACTGTACTTGGTTTAACTGCCCTTGAAGAAAACATGCTGTTTTTTTTCAGCCCGACACAGGTACATGCGGGTGAGGCTCCACCGGATCGAACCTTTCGTGTTGGTGGGCTGGTCGTGCCAGGTAGTGTTAGTCGTGTGCCTGACACGTTAATTGTGCAGTTTGAGGTAACGGATAATGCGGCGACGATGCCCATTGAATTTACCGGTATCCTGCCTGATCTCTTTCGCGAAGGCGAAGGCATCGTCGCCATCGGCAGTTTTGCTGCTGCTGGACATTTCGTTGCCGATAGTGTGTTGGCAAAACATGATGAAAATTATATGCCACCGGAAGTTGCCGCAGCCTTGAAAGCAGCCGGAAAATATGATTATTCCGGAAAAATGTAACCTTTGTCTATCTTTATCCATCTCTTTTTTTAAACAGAAGGCCAGCCTATGATTCCTGAACTCGGACATTTTGCTCTGATCATCGCCCTTGTTATTGCTATTGTGCAAGGTGTGGTGCCGCTTATTGGTGCACACAAAAATAACGCTGCCTTAATGGCTATTGCCAGACCTGCATCCCTTGCCCAGTTTTTCTTTGTTGGACTGGCCTTTGCGGCACTGACACATTCCTTTATCGTACATGACTTTTCAGTAATTAATGTCGCGGCAAATTCAAATCTGGTGCAGCCGCTACAGTATCGGATTACCGCTGTTTGGGGTTCTCATGAAGGCTCACTGGTGTTGTGGGTATTTATTCATTCAACATGGCTGGTGGCATTAGCTGCGTTTAGCCAACATTTGCCGCAGATGATGATGGCGCGTGTGCTGGCAGTGATGTCTTTGATTGGTACTGGTTTTTTGTCATTTACATTGTTCACCTCAAACCCTTTTGAGCGCATTTTTCCTGCTCCGCTAGATGGTAGCGAACTCAATCCTCTGTTACAGGATTTTGGCATGATCGTGCATCCGCCATTATTGTATATTGGCTATGTTGGTTTTGCGGTGGCTTTTTCGTTTGCTGTTGCTGCGCTGATTTCAGGCAGGCTGGATGCGACTTGGGCACGTTGGTCACGCCCTTGGACCACCGCCGCCTGGAGCTTTTTAACGCTAGGTATTGCGCTGGGAAGCTGGTGGGCATACATTGAGCTGGGTTGGGGCGGCTGGTGGTTCTGGGATCCGGTCGAAAATGCATCATTTATGCCGTGGTTAGTGGGGACGGCATTAATTCACTCGCTGGCGAGCACCGAGAAACGCGGTGTGTTTAAAAGCTGGACAGTATTGCTGGCCATACTCACCTTCGCGTTGAGTTTGCTGGGTGCCTTTATTGTTCGCTCTGGTGTACTAACGTCGGTGCACTCTTTTGCAGTTGATCCTGAGCGTGGGGTTTTCATCCTCAGTTTTCTGATACTCGTGGTTGGCAGCTCTCTGCTATTATTTGCTTGGCGGGCACCGGCGATGGCAAGCACGGGTCGTTTTAAATGGTTCTCTCGGGAATCGGCGCTACTGTTAAATAATATTATTTTTCTGACCGCGGCGATGGCGGTGTTTATTGGCACCATGTATCCATTGGTGGTGGATGCTTTTGGCGCGGGTAAAATTTCAGTAGGACGGCCGTATTTCGACACCATGTTTGCGCTGATTGCGATACCACTCTTATTGTTGCTTGGCGTTGGGCCTACCGTGCGCTGGAAAGTGGATAACTGGCGAAGAAACAGTAAAGTACTGTCATTCTTCTTTATTGGCTCATTGGTGCTTGGTTTGCTTATTCCATTTTTGGTTGAAGATGAGTTGAATATCGCTGTTGGATTAGGTCTGGCAGGTGCTATCTGGGTTGCGTCAACCACCTTGAAAGAGTTATTTTCACGTATATCGCGAAGAACCAGTTTGCCGCTATCCTACCTTGGTATGGTGATGGGACATTTGGGCCTAGCTGTGTTTGTTACTGGTGTGACCATTACCATGGCATACCATGTAGAAAAAGATATTCGTATGGTGCCAGGTGAAAGTTATATGGTTGCTGGTCATGAGTTCCGGTTTATCGGCACTAGAAAAGTTCAGGGGCCTAACTTCCTCGCCGATGAAGCCTTAATTGAAACTTGGTTTGAAGGTGTACGAGGTGATGATCTGGTGCCGCAGAGACGAGTTTATAGTGACTATAATAATCCAATGACCGAGGCATCTATTGATGTCACCATATTCCGTGATTTATATGCTGCATTGGGTGAAGAGCTAGAAGGCGGAGCTTGGAGTATGCGTGTTTATTACAAGCCCTTTATTCGCTGGATATGGGCAGGTGCAGCATTTATGGCACTGGGTGGTTTCTTAGCAATAAGTGACCGTCGTTATCGTCTGACCGTCACCGCTAGAAAACGCCGCAGGCCGCCAGGTTCATCTGTCGCTGTTGCCGATAACGCAGCCTAATCATATAGAAATATTATGAAAAATGCACAATCCTCATTATTAAAGCGATTTTTGCCGTTTATCATCTTCGCCGCACTGGTGGTATTGCTGGCGGTTGGCTTAACACTCAACCCGAAGCTGGTGCCATCACCATTAATCGGTAAGTCCGCGCCTGATTTTGAGTTGCCCTTGTTGTTACAAGAAGGCAGCTTTTCTGATGAGGATTTTATCGGTGAAGTGACGCTGTTAAATGTTTTTGCCAGTTGGTGTATTTCCTGTAGCCAGGAGCATGTGGTCATTGAACATCTAGTAAACAGCGGAGTACGTGTTGTTGGTTTTAACTATAAAGATGATCCGCAAGATGCAAAAAAATGGTTGGCCGAGCTGGGCAATCCTTACTATGTGGTCATGGTTGACCCAGATGGTCGTGCGGGAATTGACTGGGGTGTTTTTGCCACACCAGAAACGTTTTTAATTGATAAGGAAGGTATCGTTAGGCATAAGGTCGTTGGGCCTTTAACTAACCGTGAAAAATTTGATGATTTAATGGCAGCCAAGGCTTTGTTAACCAATGAATAAATTAATTTATACATATTTAGTATCCATGGTTTTGTTACCATTTTTGTTATTAGCGCCTACGGTGGCTATGTCGGTGCCGTTTGCAACCTATGAGTTTGACTCACCTGAGCAGGAAAGAACATTTCACATCATCAACGAAGAATTACGATGTGTGGTTTGTCAGAATCAGAGTATCGCTGAGTCAAACGCGGCACTGGCAGAAGATTTACGCCATCAAGTCTATAGGATGTTGAAGCAGGGTTACTCCAAATCAGAAATTACCGACTTCATGGTGCAACGATATGGTGATTTTGTTTTATACCGGCCACCATTTGAGCCAAGAACTTGGCTGTTATGGTTTGGCCCTGGCATAGCTTTTGTTTTATTTTTGCTGTTTGCCGTACGTTTGATGAAACGACAAAACGAAAGACCACCAGCAGAACAACTAAGTAACAAAGAAAAAGCACGAATTAAAAAATTACATGAACATAGCCACGGTGAACAAAAATGAGTATGACGTTTTGGATTCTTATCGCATTAATGTTACTGATTGCCATCGTTTTGTTGGTTTATCCCGTATTAAAGCCGCGCAAAGTGGTAACCGTTGCGTATGACGAAAGTAACTTAAGTATAAACGATGGAAAGATTAAAGAGCTGGAAAGAGATGTAGCCGAAGGTCGAATTAATCAGGCCGCATATGAAGAAGCGAGAGAAGAGCTGGGCAGAGAATTGCTTAGAGATATTCCTGGCGACAGCAATGATGATGAGTTTGAAGCCAGCAGTGGCGTGATAAAAAAACAGCCAGTATTAGTCGTCATACTTGCTGTGTTAGTCCCATTAATCTCAACCATGCTCTATTTTCAGCTAGGTATGCCTGCCGCCACGGATGCAGAATTTATCGCCAGCCAGCAACAGCCGCAGCAACCTGCCTCTATAGAAGATTTAACCAACCAGTTAGAAGCGCGAATAGAGCAAACGGGTGGCAGCATAGAGGACTGGACAATGCTGGCAAGAGCACATAAATATATGGGTGACCATGCACAGGCAGAAAAGGCCTTTACCGTTGCGCTGGAGAAAGATCAGAATAATGCACAGCTGATGCTGGAGCTGGCAGAAATGATGGCGTTAAATAATGAGCGAATGTTTAATGCCGAAGCACGTGAGCTGGTACTTAAAGCCTATGCGCTGGAGCCGAAAGACCCGAATGCGTTATGGTTCATTGGTGTGTCCGAGTACCAAGCGGGAAATTTCAGACCCGCGATAGATCATTTGCTGGCATTATTACCGACAGCAGGCGATGATGAAAACATGCTGAAATCAATTATCTCGATGATTAGTCGCTCACATACGCATCTGGTTAATGCGGGTGAAGACGTGCCAGATTTTGAAACCATGCTGAGCATGTCGGCTGTCGCTGAGACAAACATGGGCAGCGCCGTGCCAGCGGCTGTAACAACAGATGTAACATCGGCCAGTGTTAATGTGACGATAAGTATTGGTGACGAAATAAAAAATAAATTCAATGCGAATGATGCGGTATTCATCTATGCGAAAGCAAAACAGGGGCCACGCATGCCACTAGCTGCCCACCGCATTACGTTAGCAGAGCTACCCACTACCGTGGTGCTAGATGACAGTATGGCGATGGTAGATGGCCTGAACATCAGTTCGTTTCAGCAACTGGTGATTTCAGCAAGGGTGACAAAATCAGGCACGGCACTGGCACAAAGTGGCGACTATATCGGTAGCCAGAATTTTACAAATAAAAATGCCAGCGCATTAGTAAATATTGTTATCGATACTGTCGTACCTTAATGCAACAAGCGTTAATCTGTAGTAACGTTCTGATCACCGTAAAATTACAGTTTCTGTAACAAACAATAAAGAAGATGGATGGACTATGAAAAAGTTAATGGTATTAGTTTTTTTGCTATTTGGCGCTGCGCTAGTACAGGCTGCGGACTATCGTGAAGGCGTACATTACAAAAAGTTATCGCAACAGCAAACCAGTAGTGGCGACAAAGTAAAAGTACTGGAGTTTTTCTGGTACGGCTGTCCGCACTGTTATACCTTTGAACCCTTTGTGAATGCTTGGAAAAAAACAAAACCAGCGAATGTAGATTTTGTACGTGTGCCAGCGATTTTTCGTCCGGAGTGGGAAGTACAGGCGCGTGCCTACTATGCCTTAAAAAGCATGGGCGTGATCGAAGAAGTCCATGGAAAAATCTTTAGTGCCATGCATAAGGATAAAAAAAGACTGGACACCAAGGCGCGTATGGCTGATTTTGTGGAAAAAAATGGCGTTGATCGAAAAAAATTCAGCAGAAAATATGACTCTTTCGCGGTGGATTCTAAAGTGAGAAAGGCGAAAAAGAAAATAAAAACCTACCAACTTAAAGGCGTGCCATCT